>JAULZJ010000078.1:0-14084 GCA_032117435.1 Candidatus Nanopelagicales bacterium
ATTCCGGGCCCTGGTGGTCGTGGCGGGACAGGTGTGGGGCGAGGGGGAGGGCCGCTCCAAGAAGGAGGCGGAGCAGCAGGCAGCGGAGGCGGCCTACCACGCGGTGACCCTGCGACTGCCCGGTGCCTGAGCTCCCTGAGGTGGAGGTCGTGCGCCGCGGCCTCGCGCCCTATGTCACTGGTCGGCGCATCTCCGCCGCGGAGGTCCTCGAGACGAGATCGGTACGTCGTCACGCTGCCGGACCCGCCGACCTCGTCGCCTCCATCACGGGACGCGAGGTGCGCGCGGTCAGTCGACGCGGCAAGTACCTGTGGCTGATGCTGGATGAAGACGAGGCACTCGTCATCCATCTCGGTATGAGCGGCCAGCTTCTCCTCCCGTATCCGGCACGCGATGACGAGGCGCACCTGCGCGTACGCCTGCTGCTCGATGGGGCAGATCGGCAGCTGCATTTCGTGGACCAACGGATGTTCGGTGGAATGCACCTGGACGAGTTGCTTGACGACGACCGCGGCGGGCGAGTGCCCCGGAGTGTCGCCCACATCGCCCGCGACCCACTGGACCCGGACTTCGACGCGGATGACTTCTCGCGTCGGCTCCGCAGGCGTTCATCCGGCATCAAGCGATGCCTGCTCGATCAGACCCTCGTCTCCGGCATCGGCAATATCTATGCCGATGAGGCGCTGTGGCGAGCGCGCCTGCACTACGACGTGCCGTCACAGCGGCTCACCGCCGCCCGCGCAGGTGAGGTCCTCTCCCATGTCCGCGACGTCATGGTGGAGGCCCTCGCGCAGGGCGGGACGTCGTTCGACGCTCTCTACGTCAACGTCAATGGCGAGAGCGGATGGTTCGATCGTTCGCTCCATGCCTACGGGCGCGATGGCGAGCCCTGCGGCAGGTGCGGACGGCCCATCGTGCGGGAGGCCTTCATGAATCGATCGTCGTACCGGTGCCCCCGTTGCCAGCGTCGACCTCGAAGAGCGTAGGCCGGGTTTGACGACGCGCGACACCGCCTGCCACCCTGGGCGTGGTCGCATCGAGTCGGCCCCGACCCCGGAGGCACCATGGCCAAGGCCATCTACGGTCACCTGAGCGCCGATTCCCGGCTGGCCGCCGAGATCATCCGACTGCGGGCCCGGGTGCGGGATTTGGAGGCCGAGGTGGACAGTCTGCGTGCGACCACTGAGCTCGCGGACATGGAGAGACTCCTCGCGGACGATCTCCTCGTGCCCGATCCCCGTTGACAAGGCGCCGCAGGTAGGGTCAGCGGCGTGCATCTGAAGAGCCTGACGCTCAAAGGCTTCAAGTCGTTCGCCTCGGCGACGACGCTGGCCTTCGAGCCTGGCGTCACCTGCGTCGTCGGCCCCAATGGATCGGGCAAGTCCAACATCGTCGACGCGATCGCCTGGGTCATGGGCGAGCAGGGAGCCAAGTCCCTGCGCGGCGGCAACATGGCCGACGTCATCTTCGCCGGCACCTCCGGCCGCGCCCCTCTCGGACGCGCGGAGGTGGCCCTCACCGTGGACAACACCGATGGGGCCCTGCCGATCGAGTACGCCGAGGTCACGATCTCGCGCACCCTCTTCCGCAACGGCGGTTCGGAGTACGCCATCAATGGCACGCCATGCCGGCTCCTCGACATCCAGGAGTTGCTGTCGGATTCCGGCATCGGGCGCGAAATGCACGTCATCGTGGGCCAGGGCCAGCTCGATGCCATCCTGCACGCCTCTCCCGAGGATCGCCGTGGCTTCATCGAGGAAGCCGCCGGTGTCCTTAAGCACCGCAAGCGCAAGGAGAAGGCCCTGCGCAAGCTCGACGCCATGCAGGGCAATGTCACGCGCCTGACGGACCTCACCACGGAACTGCGCCGTCAGCTCAAGCCCCTGGGCCGGCAGGCAGAGGTGGCCCGTCGGGCGGCGGTGATCCAGGCGGAGGCCCGTGACGCGCGTCTGCGACTCATGGCCGATGACCTCGCGCAGTTCCGGGAGAGCCTGGCGGCGGAGGTCGCCGACGAGTCCGCCCTGCGCGAACGCCGGCTGGAGGTCGAGGGTCAACTCGCCGGGCTCACCGCGCAGGAGTCGCTCCTCGATGCCGAGGCGCAGTCGGCCGCACCGATGCTGGCCGCGGCACAGCAGTCGTGGTTCGCGCTCTCGGCTCTGCGCGAGAGATTCATCGGCACTGCTTCGCTCGCTGCAGAGCGGCTGAGACTCATCGGGCCCGAGATGGAGGACGAGGCGGAGAGCGGTCGCGATCCGGAGGCCCTCGAGGCGGAAGCGGCTGGCTTGCGCGAGGAGGAGTTCGCCCTGAGCCGCCAGGTGGAGGCAGATCGAGCGGCCCTGGCCGAGGCCACATCGTTGCGCACGGACGCGGAGCGAAGCATCGCCGAGGAGGAGCGCCGAGTCGCGCAGGGCATCCGCTCCCAGGCGGATCGCCGGGAGAGTCTCGCCCGCTTGGCGGGACGCGTGGCCGCGGCCCGCTCGCGCCGCGAAGCGCGATCCGCCGAGATCGAGCGCGCGGCGACACAGCGCGAAGGAGCCCGCACCCGCGCCGCGACGGCTCAGAGGGAGTTCGCCGCCCTCGAGGCCCAGGTCGCCGGACTCGACGCCGGGGAGCTCGGCCTGGACACGCAGTACGAGGAGACACAGGCTCGACTTGCTGCAGCGGACTCCCGGGTCGAGGGACTGCGGCAGCAGGAGCGCGAAAGCGAGCGGGAGCGGGCAGCTCTCGCGGCACGGCTCGAGGCACTGCGCATCGGACTGGCCCGGGGCGATGGCCCCGGGGCGCTGCTGGAGGCGGGTGAGGCCGTGGGGGTCGTCGGAACCGTCGCTTCCCTGCTCACCGTCCAGTCCGGCTACGAGCGCGGAGTGGCTGCGGCACTCGGCCCGTTGTCCGACGCCGTGGTGGTCCGCGATGCACGGTCGGCCATCGACGGGATCCTGCTGCTCCACCGGGACTCGGCAGGTCGCGCCAGCGTTGTCGTCCTCGGGAGCGGCGAGCCCGTGGCCGAGGCACCCGGTCCCGCGCCCGCGGGCGGGCGATGGATCACCGACGTCGTGGCGGGCACGCCGGATCTCCTCAGGGCCCTGGGCGCGCAACTGGCCGGCATCGTCATCGTGGACGATCTCCATGCTGCGGCGCGTGCGGCGGAGCGGGGACTCACGGCGGCCACGCGCGATGGCGACGTCGTCGGTCCCCATGTCGCCTACGGCGGTTCGGGTGACGCACCTTCCCTCATCGAATTGCAGTCCGCGGTCGACGAAGCCGCCACCTCCCTGGAGGCCGTGCAGCACTCACTGGAGCGCACGCGCTTCGAGTTGGCGGCGGCCCTGGATGCCCAGAGCGAGGCCACGGACGTCGCCGAGGGTGCGCTGGGTCGCCTCCACGAGTCCGATGCGCGCCTCGCCGCGGTGGCTGAACAACTCGGTCTCCTGGGCCAGGCGGCACGTGCCGCGACAGCCGAGGCAGATCGTTTGGCGGCTGCGGAGCAGGCGGCACTCGAAGCCCTCGCGGCGGATGAGGCGACTCTTGCCGAGCTGGAGCAGCGACTCGCTGCTGCGGAGGCCGAGGGCGGTGACGAGGAGATCGCCGACCGCCGCCCCGAGTTGGCTCAATCCGCGGAGTCGGCGCGCGGTCATGAGGTGGAGGCGCGGCTCGCCGTGCGCACCGGCGAGGAGCGACTCGCGTCCCTGACATCCCGCGCCGAGGCACTGGAGCGGGCAGCGGCCAACGAGCGCGCGTCGCGGCGACGTGCCATCGAGCGTCGCGAGCAGCGCGCGCGCGAGGCTGAGGTCGCGCACGCCGTGGCGAGGGGAGTGGAGGTTGTCCTTCGCTTCCTCGAGGCCTCCCTCGGTCGTGCCGACGCGGAGCGACGTGCGCTTGAGGAGCAGCACGCGACCAGGGATGCCACGTTGCAGCGGGTGCGTCAGTCCCTGCGCGAACTCGGCTCGGAGATGGAGCGCCTCACGGACTCGGTGCATCGAGACGAGGTGGCGCGTGCTGAGCAGCGCCTGCGCATCGAACAGGTCGAAGGACGCGTCATCGAGGAATTCGGCATCGAGCCCGATGCGCTGATCGCGGAATACGGCCCTGATCAGATGGTGCCGCCAACTCCGGCAGCGCCCGGCGACGAGATCGATCCCGAGGCGCCGGCTCCGGAGCCCTACCCCTATGACCGAGCCCAGCAGGAGCGCAGGCTCAAGTCGGCTGAGCGCGGCCTGGCCCTCCTTGGCAGGGTCAACCCGCTCGCGCTCGAGGAGTTCACCGCTCTCGAGGAGCGACTGCGCTTCCTCACGGAGCAGGTCGATGACCTCAAGCGCTCTCGCACGGACCTCCTCGCGATCATCAAGGAGGTCGATGAGCGGGTCGAGGCTGTCTTCACCGAGGCCTATCACGACACCGCCCGCGAGTTCGAGCGTGTCTTCGCTCGCCTCTTCCCCGGAGGCGACGGACGGCTGATCCTCACCGATCCGTCCGACATGCTGCTCACCGGCGTCGATGTGGAGGCTCGCCCCCCGGGCAAGAAGGTCAAGCGACTATCGCTGCTCTCCGGTGGCGAGCGTTCGTTGACGGCGGTTGCCTTCCTCATCGCGCTCTTCAAGGCCCGACCGAGCCCCTTCTACGTCCTCGACGAGGTCGAGGCGGCCCTCGACGACGTGAACCTGGGGCGCCTCATCGATGCGATCGATGAGCTCCGCACTGCTTCGCAGTTGATCGTCGTAACCCATCAGAAGCGCACGATGGAGATCGCCGATGCGCTCTACGGCGTCTCGATGCGCGGCGACGGTGTCACCCAGGTGGTGGGACAGCGCCTACGTGATCGCGACCCCGTCTCCGCCTGAGAGGATGACGGGGTGGATTCACTCGGCCTGATCATCGGTGTCGCCCTAGCCCTGCTCGTCCTTGTGGGCGTGGCGGTGGCGCTTGTCCGGCGACGCCCGAGTCGGCCACCCCGACCCCGCCCGGGGATCGACTACGCCCCGGGGGTCGGCGACGATGACTCCGTCCCTCGGGACACCGCGCGTCGCCCCATCGAGGAGGCGGTCCCCGCCGATGCCCTGGGCGGTGTCGACAAGGCGACTGTCGACGCGATCGCGCTCGAGGAGATCTCCCTGGAGGAGCTGCAACTCGAGCAGCCCGAGCCTGCGGCGGGACGCCTCACCCGACTGCGCCGACGCCTTGCCCGCTCGCAGTCCGCACTGGGCCGCGGGCTACTCACCCTCATGTCCCGCGATAACGTGGACGCGACCACCTGGGACGAGGTCGAGGAGACACTGCTCACCGCGGATCTCGGAGTGAGCGCATCCACGGAGCTGATCGAGCGCTTGCGCGCGCGGGTGATGGCGGAGACTCCCTCCACTCCGGAGCAGGTGCGCGCACTGCTGCGCGAGGAATTGATCGCACTCGTCGATCCGACCATGGACCGTGCGTTGCGCACGAGCCGCGACGGTGACGGGCCCGCCGTCCTGCTCGTCGTCGGCGTCAATGGCACTGGCAAGACCACCACGACGGGCAAGCTCGGGCGGCTCCTGGTCGCCGAAGGACGCACGGTGGTGCTCGGTGCTGCAGACACCTTCCGCGCAGCCGCCGCGGATCAACTCCAGACCTGGGGTGATCGAGTCGGCGCTGCGGTCGTCCGCGGCCCCGAGGGCGGCGACCCTGCGGCGGTGGCCTTCGATGCGGTGCGCATCGGCGCCGAGGCCGATGTGGACGCGGTCGTCATCGACACGGCCGGGCGCCTCCACACCAAGGTCGGGCTCATGGATGAACTCGGGAAGGTCAAGCGTGTCATCGAGAAGCAGGGACCGGTGGACGAAGTCCTGCTCGTGCTGGATGCGACGACCGGCCAGAACGGCCTCACCCAGGCGAAGGTCTTCTCCGAGGTCGTTGACGTGAGCGGCATCGTCCTCACCAAGCTCGACGGCACCGCCAAGGGCGGCATCGTGGTCGCGGTACAGCGGGAGCTCGGGGTCCCCGTCAAGCTCGTCGGCCTGGGGGAGGGGCCCGACGACCTCGCACCCTTCGATCCCGAGGAATTCGTCGACGCCCTCCTCGAGGACTAGCCGCGCGCCTGGTCCGTTGCCCGTCCGAGTGCGACACATGATCGAAACACGGTCGCCGCGGATGTCACCTGCCTGTAACGCGCGGACACGTCTGGGGTAACCCGCGTGCCCTTGGCTCCCTCTCAACAGCCCGAACTGGGAAGCCGATAAGGAGTGTGACGCCCATGGAATCCGCGCTCAATACGGGTGATACCGCCTGGATGCTCATGGCATCCGCGCTGGTGCTGCTCATGATCCCCGGACTTGCGTTCTTCTACGGAGGCATGGTCCGTGTCAAGTCAGTGCTCAACATGATGCTGATGATCATGGGGGCGCTCTTCATCGTGGGCATTCTCTGGATGATCTACGGATACTCGATGGCTTTCGGCGCGTCCTATGGTGATGCCGGACTCCTGGGCAACGTCACCCAGTACTTCGGGCTCGAGAGCCTCATGGCCGACGATCCCGAGGCCAGCGTGCCGGCCATGATCTTCGTGGCCTTCCAGGCGATGTTCGCCTGCCTGACGGTCGGGCTCATCGCGGGCGCCATCGCCGACAGGACGAAATTCAGCGCGTGGCTGGTCTTCGCCGCGATCTGGGCCACCCTCGTCTACTTCCCCGTGGCGCACTGGGTGTTCAACCTCGATCCGGAGACCGGGGGCTGGATCGCGCGCCTGGGCGTCATCGACTTTGCCGGCGGGACCGCCGTGCACATCAATGCCGGCATCGCTGCGCTGGCACTGGCGATCATCATCGGCGCCCGCCTGGGCTGGCCGCGCACGCCCATGAAGCCGCACAACCTGACCCTGGTGATGATCGGCGCGGCACTCCTGTGGTTCGGATGGTTCGGCTTCAACGCAGGCTCGCAGGTGGCTGCTGACAACACGTCTGCGGTGGTGTTCCTGAACACCTTCGTGGCCACTTGCGCGGCAGGCATCGGCTGGCTCATCACGGAGAAGATCCGCGACGGGCACGCGACCTCGCTGGGTGCGGCATCCGGAATCGTCGCCGGTCTCGTGGCGATCACGCCGGCCTGTAGCTCGGTGAGTCCCCTGGGTGCCTCCATCATCGGCCTTATCGCCGGAGTTCTCTGCGCGCTGGCGGTCGGCTTGAAGTACAAACTCAAGTACGACGACTCGCTGGACGTCGTGGGCGTCCACCTCGTGGGCGGCCTCGTCGGGACGCTGCTCATCGGGTTCCTCGCCACCGAGGCGGCGCCGGCGGGCGTCAACGGCCTGCTCTACGGCGGTGGTCCGGATCAGCTGACCAAGCAGGCCATCGGCGCCTTCGCGGTGCTGTTCTATTCGCTGATTCTCACCTTCATCATCGGCTACCTCATCAAGGTCACGATGGGCTTCCGCGTCAGCGAGGATGTCGAGGTCAGCGGTGTGGACCTGGAGGAGCATGCCGAATCCGCATACGAGTTGGGCGATTCAGGAGGTGGCGGTGCCTTTGCCGGCATCGGGCACCGCACGCACGGAGGGGAGCAGTAGATGAAACTCGTCACCGCCATCATCAAGCCCTTCAAGCTTGAGGACGTCAAAGCGGCGCTCGAAGCCCAGGGGATTCACGGCATGACCGTGAGCGAGGCCAGTGGCTTCGGCCGCCAGCGTGGTCACACGGAGGTCTATCGGGGCGCTGAGTACACGGTGGACCTGGTGCCAAAGGTACGCGTCGAGGTCGTCGTCGACGACGCCGACGGATCCCGGGTCGTCGACGCCATCGTCGGTGCTGCGCAGACAGGCAAGATCGGCGACGGCAAGGTATGGGTCGTGCCGGTCGAGTCGGTCGTGCGTGTGCGCACCGGGGAGAGCGGTCCGGACGCGCTCTGATGAGCTATCCCTCTCGGGTCGGGTCGGCGGATGGGTCCCTGGGCCTGTCCGCCGACCCATCGGCGTACCGCGATGCGCGCCGGGAGTTGCTCGAGCGACCCGTCGGCTCCCGCCTCGCCCGACGTCGTGCCCTCGCGTCGCTCACCGACGACTGGATCGCGGTGGTATTCGCGCGCAGCGGCATGCAGTCCCTGGGGGTGTCGCTCATCGCCGTCGGTGGCTATGGGCGGGGCGAGCTCACGGCGGGTAGCGATCTGGACCTCTTGCTGCTCCTTCCCGAACGCGTGGATCCGGCCGAGCCGGCGGTCGCCGGCATGATCGATGCGCTGTGGTACCCCGTGTGGGACTCGGGCGTGCGTGTCGATCACAGCGTGCGTTCGCTTGCCGAGACGCGACGTACGGCGACGAGCGACATCAAGGTCATCCTCGGCCTGCTCGACGCCCGGACGGTCGCCGGGGATCCCGACCTCGGCAACCGACTGGCATCCGCGGTCCTCGCGGATTGGAGGGCCCTCGCGCGCACGCGCCTCGGGGAACTCCGCGATCTCGTCGAGCGGAGGCGAGCATCGATGGGGGAGGCGGCCCACCTCCTCGAGCCGGACCTCAAGGAGGCGTACGGCGGCCTGCGTGATGCCACCGTGCTCGACGCGGTCGCCGCATCATGGCTCACGGATGTGCCGCGCGAAGGCCTTGCCGAGGCGCGGGAGCGGCTGATGGACATGCGTGACGCCCTCCACGATGGCGCTGCCGCCGCGGGACGTCGTGCCTCGGATGTCCTGCGCACCCAGGATCAGGAGGACGTCGCGGAGCGATTGGGCCTGAGCGACCGGGAATCGCTCCTGCGCTCGCTCAGCGACGCAGCTCGCTCCGTTGCCTATGCATCGGACACGACATGGCATCGCGTCGGCAGGCTCCTTCGTGAGCGATCCCGCCTCCAGGTGCGCCGACGACTGCGCCGGCCAGGACCCGAGCGCGTGCCCCTGGCGGAGGGAGTCGTGGTGCACGACGGCGAGGCGGGCCTGGCGGTTGACGCGCGGCCGGAGCGCGATCCCGTCCTACTGCTGCGGCTCGCCGCGGCGTCAGCCCAGGCGGGACTGCCGGTGGCGCCCGGTGCCCTGGCAAGGCTTGCGCGCGACAGTGCACCGATGCCCGTGCCGTGGCCGAGCGAGGCGCGCGACGCGATGGTGTCCCTGATCGGTGCCGGCGCCGGTCTCGTGCCGGTGTGGGAAGCCCTCGATCAGCACGGCCTCATCGTCCGGCTGATCCCGCAGTGGGAGCTGGTGCGATCCGCGCCGCAGGGCAATCCTGTCCATGTCTACCGAGTGGATCGGCACCTGGTGCAGACCGCTGCCGAGGCGGCCACCCACGTCCGCGATGTCGCACGCCCCGATCTGCTGCTGATCGGTGCGCTCCTCCACGACATCGGCAAGGGCCAGCCCGGTGACCACAGCGAGGTGGGTGCCGTCATCGCGGAGGCCATCGCGGAGGCCATGGGTTTCCCGGCGGGGGACCGCTCCGTGCTCGTCACGCTCGTACGCTTCCACCTCCTGCTGGCCGAGACCGCGACGCGACGTGACCTCGATGACCCCATCACGGCGGCGCGAGTCGCCGAGGCCGTGGGCACCGCGGAATGCCTCGACATCCTGAGGGCGCTGACCTATGCGGATGCAGCGGCGACGGGACCGGGGGCATGGAGTGAGTGGAAGGCCGCACTCGTCGAAGACCTCGTCGAGCGCACGCGTGCCCACCTCTCAGGCGTGATCGCGCCGCCCGCGCCGTTTATCGGTCACCGTCACCCGCACCTGCTGACGTCCGACGGGGTGGATGTGATCCTCGAGCCTGGCTCGCCGGCATCCCGGATCATCGTCGCGGCACCCGATCGCCCAGGCCTGCTGGGCGCGATTGCCGGCACCCTCGCAGCCCATCGACTCGAGGTCAAAGGCGCGGACACCGAGACGGTCGGTGCCAGGGCGGTGACGGCGTGGACCGTCGTGCCCCTCTACGGCGACTTCCCCAGCCTGGACCTCGTGCGCTCCGATCTCCTGCGGGCGCTGTCAGGCGAGCTCGATCTGGGTGCGCGACTTGCCCATCGGCGACGCAGCGTCGCCGCGGCCGCGCCACGCGTGGATTTCGTGCCAGGGGCGGCGAGCGAGGCCGACGTGCTCGAGGTGCGGGCCCACGACGAGCCCGCCCTGCTGCATCGGATCGGCGATGCGATCGCGCGCGCAGGAGCATCCATCACCGCTGCTCGCGTGGAGACTCTCGGCTCGGAGGTGGTCGATGTCTTCTACCTGCAGCGCACGGATGGCAGGCGACTGGAGGCTCAGGATCGTGCCCGGATCGTGGGTGCGGTGCTCGATCGACTGCAGCAAGCCGATCCGCCCGCATCGGCTGCCACGGCATAGGGTGGGGCCGCGCCCGACTCGCCGGGCCCCCACGTCGAGCAGGAGTCACTGAGGTGTTCGCATCGCTGTCCGATCGACTGTCGGCGACCTTCCGCAATCTGCGCGGCAAGGGCCGACTGTCCGAGGCTGACATCGATGAGACGGTGCGTGAGATCCGCATTGCCCTGCTCGACGCCGACGTGGCCCTGCCCGTCGTCCGCGACTTCTGCGCGCGGGTCAAGGAACGTGCGCTGTCCTCCGAGGTGTCCGGGGCACTCAATCCCGCACAGCAGGTCGTCAAGATCGTCCATGAGCAACTCGTGCAGATCCTCGGCGGGGAGACCCGTCGGTTGCGTTTCGCCAAGCAGCCCCCGACGGTGATCCTGCTGGCCGGTCTCCAGGGAGCGGGTAAGACGACCCTGGCAGGCAAGCTCGCCGCTCATCTGCGCGCGCAGTCGCATACGCCGCTCCTCGTCGCCGCCGACCTCCAGCGACCCAATGCCGTGGACCAGTTGCGCATCGTGGGGGAGCGGGCCGGTGTCCCCGTCTTTGCTCCCGAGCCCGGCAATGGCGTCGGCGATCCCGTGCGCGTCGCGCGCGACGCCGTCGAGCACGCGAAGGTCCAGCTCAACGACATCGTGATCGTGGACACGGCCGGCCGCCTCGCTATCGACGCCGAACTCATGGACCAACTGGCACGCGTGCGGGACGCCGTGGATCCCGACGAGACCCTGCTCGTCGTCGATGCCATGATCGGCCAGGACGCCGTGCGCACCGCAGAGGAGTTCGGCAACGGCGTCGGCTTCGACGGAGTCGTCCTCACCAAGCTCGATGGAGACGCCCGAGGCGGAGCGGCACTGTCGATCGTGTCCGTGACCGGACGGCCCATCCTCTTCGCGTCGACGGGCGAGAAGCTCGAGGACTTCGAAGCTTTCCACCCCGATCGCATGGCATCGCGCATCCTCGACATGGGCGATGTGCTCACGCTCATCGAGCAGGCCGAGCGTGCCTTCGACGCTGAGCAGGCCGAGCGCATGGCGCAGAAGGTCTCGCAGGGCGAGGACTTCACGCTCGAGGACTTCCTTGAGCAGATGCAAGCGGTCAAGAAGATGGGCTCGCTGGGCAAGATCCTCGGCATGCTCCCCGGCATGGGGGACATGAAGGCGCAGCTCGAGCAAGTAGACGAGCGCGAGATCGATCGCGTTGCCGCGATCATCCAGTCGATGACACCGCAGGAGCGACGAGATCCGAAGATCCTCAACGGCTCGCGCCGTGCGCGCATCGCCCGCGGGTCGGGCACTCAGGTGAGCGATGTCAACGGCCTCATCGACCGTTTCGGCGAGGCGCAGAAGATGATGCGCCAGATGCGGGGCGGGCGCGGTGTGCCGGGGATGCCAGGCATGCCGGGCATGCCCGGTTTCGGCGGCGGTGGGGGCAAGAAGTCCAAGGGCCGCTCGGGCAAGGCGCCGGCCAAGCCCAAGAAAGGGCGCAGCGGCAACCCGGCCAAGCGGGCTGCCCAGGAGGCCGAGGAGGCCCTGCGCCCCGAGGCCGCCCCGGCGGCACCCGCGGACTTCGAACTCCCCGACGACGTGAAGCGACTCCTCGGCGGGTGACGGGGCGGCCGGGGGGCGGATTGGCCCCGGGAGCACCTCCTCTGGCAGACTCGGGCCGCTGTGCGCCCCGTGGGCCCTCTCTCCCGCGACGGCGTACCCGCCGGGAACGGCGGCGACGCACCCCACGCGACGCCGACGGCCCACCATGACCACCTCGCGGTGGCCGAATCGAATGGAGCAGTGCCGGCCGTGGCCGTCAAGATCAAGTTGAAGCGCGTGGGCAAGATCCACGCCCCCCAGTACCGCGTCATCGTCGCCGACTCGCGCACCAAGCGTGACGGTCGTGCGATCGAGGAGATCGGCATCTACCAGCCGATGCAAGACCCCAGTCTTATCGACATCGACTCCGAGCGCGCTCAGCACTGGCTCAAGGTCGGTGCCCAGCCCACCGAGGCCGTGCTCGTGCTGCTCAAGATCACCGGCGACTGGCAGAAGTTCAAGGGCCTACCCGGGCAGGAGGGCACGCTGAAGGTGGCGGCGCCCAAGGAGTCCAAGCTCGCTGCCTACGAGAACGCCGTGAAGCAGGCGGCGGATGAGCCCAAGACGCCCGCGCCCCGCAAGGTCGCCGAGAAGGTCGCCGATGCTGCTGTGGCCGAGGCCGTGGCCGTCGCTGCCGCCGAGGAAGCCGTCGTCGCCGAGGCGGAGGCGGTCGTCGAGATCGCCGAGGCCAACGCCGGTGAGGTAAGTGTCGCCGAGGCCGAGGCTGCCATCGCCACCGCCGCAGAGGCCGATGCCGTCGCCGATGCCGCAGGCGCCGTCGCCGACGAGGCCGTCGCCGAGGCCGTCGATGCCGTCGCTGAGTCCAACGAGGCCTGAGATGCTCGAGGACGCCCTGGGGCACCTCGTGCGTGGCATCGTCGACCATCCCGACGACGTGGCGGTGCGCGCGCGCACCGGTCGACGCGGGCCCTCACTCGAGGTGCGGGTCAATCCCGATGACATGGGTCGGGTGATCGGCCGCTCGGGCCGCACGGCCACCGCATTGCGCACGGTCATCTCCGCCATCTCCCGTGACGGTCACGTGCGCATCGACTTCCTCGACGTCGACGAGCGCTAGCGCCAACGTGCGCGTCGTGGTCGCTCGTGTGGGCCGTGCGCTCGGCGTCAAGGGCGATCTGCTCGTCGACGTACTCACCGACGAGCCGGATCGTCGGCTCGCGCCCGGCGCGGTCCTCGACATCGCGGGCCAGGCGCGCACGCTGACCATCGAATCTTCTCGCCCACATGGCGGGCGGCTGTGCCTGCACTTCGCCGGAGTCGACGATCGCTCGATCGCGGAGCAGCTGACCGGGCTGATGCTCGAGGTCGAGCGATCGGCAGACGAGCGCCCCGACGATCCCGATGAGTTCTACGACGATGCACTCGTCGGCCTCGAAGTTGTCACGGGCGACGGGCAGCGGGTCGGGAGTGTGACCGAGGTGCTCCATCTGCCGGGGCAGGACGTACTCGCGGTCCGTGACAGCGCCTCGGCGCCAGAGATCCTGGTGCCCTTCGTCGCCGAGATCGTGCCGGTCGTCGATGTGGATGCCGGGACGATCGTCATCAACCCACCCGATGGCCTGCTCGAGATCGCCGAGGAAGCGGGGGAAGGGGGGGAGCGGTCGTGAGGATCGACATCGTCACGATCTTCCCGGAGTACCTTGCGCCGCTGGACCTCTCCCTGGTCGGCAAGGCCCGCGAGCAGGGCATCGTCGATATCCGCGTTCATGACCTACGCGATCACACGCACGATCGCCACCGTACGGTCGATGACGAGCCCTACGGTGGGGGCCCCGGCATGGTCATGCGCCCGGAGCCGTGGGGCGAGGCCCTCGATCCCCTGCTCGAGGGCCAGGTCCAACCGCTGCTCGTCATTCCCACGCCGTCGGGCGAGCCACTGACGCAATCCATGGCCCAGGCGTGGTCTCGGCGTCCCGGGATGGTCATCGCCTGCGGCCGTTACGAGGGGATAGACGGCCGCGTCGCAGAGGAGTACGCCGATCGCGTCGAGGTCGTGCCCGTCTCCCTCGGCGACTACGTCCTCGCCGGCGGTGAGGTCGCTGCCCTGGCGATCGTCGAGGCCGTGACACGCCTCCTGCCCGGTGTCGTCGGCAACGAGGAGAGCATCACGGACGACTCCTTCGCACCGGGTGCCATGGAGGGCCTGCTGGAAGGGCCCGTCTACACGCGGCCGCAGGTGTGGCGCGACCGCGAGGTGCCGGAGGTGCTCCTGTCCGG
>JAULZJ010000079.1:0-5298 GCA_032117435.1 Candidatus Nanopelagicales bacterium
ACCTGCCCATCGCGGTGCAGACGGCCGACTGCGTGCCCATCCTGCTCGCCGATCTCACCGGCGGCCAGGTGGCGGCGGTGCATGCGGGCTGGCGGGGTGTGGTGGCCGATGTCGTGGGCGCGGCCCTCGATGAGCTCGCTCCCACCGGAGCCGTGCACGCCTGGATCGGTCCTGCGATCTGCCCCGGCTGCTACGAGGTGAGCGAGGAGGTCCGCGCCGAGGTGGCCGCGGTCGCGCCGGAGGCCTATGCGCAGACCCGTGCCGGCACGCCCGCGGTCGACGTGCGCGCCGGCGTGGCCGCCCAGCTCGCGCGACGGGGGATCACGGCGGAGATCGTGGGCGATTGCACCTTCGAGGATCCGCGCCTCTACTCCTATCGCCGTGAGGCGGTCACCGGGCGCCAGGCGGGTGTCATCGTGCTGCGGGAGCGCGAATGAGCGACGCGCGCACCGACGAGCTCGCGGCGAATCTCGCGCAGGTGCAGGAGCGCGTGGACGCAGCCTGCCGTGCCGTGGGCAGGGATCCCGGCGGTGTCACGCTCATCGTGGTGACGAAGACCTGGCCGAGTGACGACGTACGACGACTCGCCGGTCTCGGCGTCCATGATGTCGGCGAGAACCGCGATCAGGAGGCCGCACCCAAGGCTGCCGACACGGCCGACCTCGACCTGCGCTGGCACTTCGTCGGCCAGCTGCAGACCAACAAGGCCTCCTCCGTCGCGCGCTACGCGGGTCTCGTGCACTCCGTCGACCGCCTGCCCCTGGTCACCGCGCTCGACAAGGCGGCGGCCAAGGCAGGTCGACGGCTCGGCTGCCTGCTCGAGGTGGATCTGACTCTGGGTGCGGATGAAGGTCGGGGCGGGGCGCGTCCTGAGGACATTCCCGCGCTCGCCGACGCCGTAGCGGCGGCCGAGCAGCTGGACCTGCGCGGCGTGATGGGCGTCGCCCCGCTCGATCGCGATGACCAGCGCGCAGCCTCCGCGGCGGCCTTCGCGCGGCTGGCGGCGATCTCCGCCGACCTGCGCGTGGCCCACCCTGAGGCCGTGTTGATCTCCGCGGGCATGTCCGATGACCTCGAGGAGGCGCTGGCCGCCGGCGCGACACACCTGCGCGTGGGGAGCGCGGTCCTCGGGACGAGGCCTCCGCTCGGCTAACTTAGGAGGACGCCACCGCACCACGGAGGCGAGAAGGGGTGTGCCATGGCTGGCGCGATGCGCAAGATGGCGGTCTACCTCGGCCTCGTGGAGGACGATCCGGACCGTCACGAGTCGTACTTCGAGGAAGACGAGTGGGAGTACGAAGACGAGCCGGCGCCGAGCCGGCGCTCGCGCTCCGCCGACCGGGAGCGCGCTCCCCGGACGTCGGAGCGCCCCGAGCCCCGCACCGTCACCGTCGTGGATCCCCGTGAGCCCCGTCGCCTCTACCGCGATGAGACGAGCAATGTCTCGCCGATGCCGAGCCCCGGTGCGCGCCCTGCACCGGCGCCGGCCACCGATCTTGCTCGCATCACCACGATTCACCCGCACACCTACAACGACGCGCGCCGCATCGGCGAGGAGTTCCGCGAGGGCGTGCCGGTGATCATGAACCTCACCGAGATGGACGACACCGACGCCAAGCGCATCGTCGACTTCGCCGCGGGCCTCGTCTTCGGCCTGCACGGCACGATCGAGCGCGTGACCAACAAGGTCTTCCTGCTCTCCCCGGCCAATGTCGAGGTGGGGGCCGAAGCCCGCGCCCAACTGGCGCAGACCGGGTTCTTCAACCAGAGTTGATGCGCGCATGCGCGTCAGTCGAGAGGGGATAGGTCAGTGGCGTTGGTCGGGCAGGTGCTCGCCACTTTCCTCTGGCTCTATTGGCTCGTGCTCATCGGCCGCCTCATCCTCGACTTCGTGCAGATCTTCGCGCGCTCATGGCAGCCGCGCGGGCCGCTCCTCATCATCGCCGAGGCGATCTACACCGTCACGGATCCGCCGCTGCGCCTGCTGCGCAAGGTCATCCCGCCGCTGCGCCTCGGCGGCGTGCAATTCGACCTGGCCTTCCTCATCCTCATCATCGCCGTACAAATCCTCATCAACGTCGCACTCGCCCTGTAGCCCGCGTAGTCCCCTGGAGGCACCGTGACCCTCACCCCGCAGCAGGTCCACGAGAAGCAGTTCAACACCGTGAAGATGCGCACGGGCTACGACATGGACGAGGTCGACTCCTTCCTCGACGAGGTCGAGGCCTCACTCGGTGCCCTCATCGTCGACAACGACGACCTGCGCGCGCAGCTCGCGCAGAAGCCTGCCGCACCCGTCACGCCGGCCGAAGCCGATAAGAAGGTCGCTGAAGCGCAGAAGAAGATGGAGGAGGCGGACAAGAAGGCCGCCGATGCGCAGGCGAAGCTGACCGAGGCCCAGGCGAAGCTCGCGGATGTGGAGAAGAAGGCGGCCGAGGCGGAGCGCAAGCTCGCCGAGGCGACCGAGCGCGAGAAGGCTGCTGAGACCAAACTCACCGAGGCGCGCCGCATGGCGACGGCCAACACGGTCGCGCCCGCGGCGGCGGCACCCGCAGCTCCCGCCCCGGCGGCGCCAGCCCCGGTGGCCGCGGCTGCTGCGGCGGCGATGGCGGCCCCGGTCGCGCCCGCAGCGACCGGTGGCGATGCGCCGGCGCGTGCACTGGCGATGCTCGAGGCGGCGCAGCGCACGGCCGACGAGACCGTCGCCGCCGCTCAGACCGAGGCCGACACGCTCCTGGCCAAGGCGCGCGAGGAGGCCAGCAAGGTCACGGGCAAGCTCGACGAGCAGCGGTCCGCGCTGGAGACCAAGGTCAATGAACTGCGGACCTTCGAGCGCAATTACCGGACCAAGCTGCGCGACACCATCTCGGGCCAGTTGGCGGAGCTCGACAAGGTCGCCTCCGTGGAGCCCAAGCCGAGCGCCTAGTCGGCGGTGGGCTCTTCGGGCTTGGCGCCTGGCAGCGGGCGCACGCTTCTCGTGCGCAGGTTCCACTTGAGGGTGACGAAGCGCAGCACAATCACCGAGGCCAGGCAGGCGAACGCGGCGATCCCGCCGTTGATCTCGTCGATGAGGACGTAGATGGTGGCGCCCACGACCGCGAGGAGCGCGTAGGGCTGGCTGGGCCGCAGGATCTGCGGGGTCTCGCCGCGCAGTAGCGACACGAGCACGCCTCCGGTGATCGCGGCGAGGAAGCCGACCGTGATGGCTCCGATATCGGGCAGCCCGAACTCGACGGCGAGCTGAGCGGCGATGACGGCGTACAGCGCCAGGGCCAATGCATCGAGGAGGATGAAGGTCCAGCTGTCCACCGAGATCCAACGGCCGACGAGCAGGACGACGGCGACGGCGACGAGCACGGTCACGACGTACCACGGGGACCGCAGGGCCAGGGGCGGAAGATTGCCCAGCAGGACGTCGCGGGTGATGCCGCCGCCCAATCCGAGCACGAAGGCGAAGACGGCGACGCCGACGATGTCGTAACTGACCCGGCCGGGCTGGCGTCCGAGGATCGCCCCGGAGACAGCGGCGACGAACGTCGTGACCAGCGCCAGCCACAGCGGGGTGTTGGCGGCGATGTTGGGGACGTCGAGGGTGGGGGGCATCGTGCGCAAGGGTAAGGGGCGACGAGGCGGCGTTCGGATGAGGCACTCCACAGCATGCTGGCCAGCGTGGCTGTCCACAGGTTCGGGCCATGCGGTCCGGCCGACTCGGTGGCGCACGAAGGTCGCCTTGTGGAATCGCCCGGAAGCCCGTCACATGGACTCGATGTCCGGCTCGCGCGGACGATGCGGCGTCTGCGCGAGACGTTCGGCGGGGAACCCTTCACGGTCAACGAAGCTGAGTCGACTGGTGTCAGTCGTGGGAGCCTGAGTCGCCTCGTTGCCGCCGATGCGCTGGTGAAGGTTGCGCGGGGCGTGTACGTCGTGCCGCGCTCGGAGGACTCGTGGATCGATCGGCTCCGTGGGCTCCTGGACTCCCGACCCGAGATCACTGCGTGCAGTGTGACGGCGGCTCGTCTCACAGGCGTAGCGATCCCCCCTGTGCCCCCAGCACGGGAAGGTCGCGCGCCGCGCGAACACCGGACCAATCCCGTGCGTGGGGTTGGCGCTGGCGGAAGTGGCGTCAGCGGGAAGACGGACATCCTCCATCTGTGCGGTATCGAGGGATTCGACGTTCCCCACTGGCGTGCGCCGGGTGTGCAGTTCGTGCGGATGTCGGTGCCGGCCTCGCAGGTCATCGAGGTGCGCTCGGGCATCAGAGCGACCGATCCGATCAGGACGGCCCTCGACCTGGCGCGCGGACGCGAGCTTGCGTGCGCCCTGGTGCCCCTGGACTCTGTCCTCCGCCACCTGCTGCGAGGGGGTTTCCCGCCCGACGTCGCCCGCGCGCTCGTGAACGACAGATGCGACGAGATGAGATGGCATCCGGGGGTGCGGGCGGTGCGCCGAGCCGTGGGCTTGATGCATGCGGGGGCGGAAACGGCGCTCGAAAGCCTCGCGAGAGGCAGGTTGATCGACGCGGGGATCGAGGGAATCCGCGTACAGCTCCTCCTGGACGGAGCGAGCGGTCGGGAGTACCGGGTGGACCTGGCCATCGAGAAGGCGCCGGGACGGTTCGTGATCATCGAGGCTGATGGCCTCGGCAAGTACGCGGACTCCGCGGACCTCGTCAAGGAGAAGTTGCGGCAGCATGACCTGGAATCGCGTGGCCACGGTGTCGTGCGTGTTGTCTACCGGGAGGCGGCCTACGAGCCGAGTGCCTTCATCGCACGTGTGCGGGCCGCGCTGTCCCAGTGAGATTCATCCTCCGCCAGTGAACGCACGCATCTGAGGATCAAGTTCCGTGCGTTCATTGGCGGAGGTTGAGTCCGGGGAGTCGTCAGGCGCGGTTCAGGCCCGGTGCAGACCGAACGTCAGGCCCAGGTCGTCGTCGACCGCACCGAAGTCGCCGGCGTCCGGCTCGCCCTCGGCGTACGTCGTCGCGAGGACCTCGCCGGCGATCAAGTCGCCATGCTCGCGTAGGGCCGCGGCGACCATGGGGTCGCTCGCCTGCCAGCGCAGAGCGATGCGATCGGAGATGTCCAGGCCGGCGGACTTGCGGCCCTCCTGGATCAGGCGCACCGCCTCGCGCGCCATGCCGAGCCGGCGCAGGTCGTCGGTCAGCTCGAGATCCAGCGCGACCGTCTCACCCTCGCCGCTCGCGACCGA
Source organism: Candidatus Nanopelagicales bacterium (assembly GCA_032117435.1). Classification (GTDB taxonomy): domain Bacteria; phylum Actinomycetota; class Actinomycetes; order S36-B12; family S36-B12; genus Mxb001. The sequence goes on from JAULZJ010000079.1 coordinate 5,209, forward strand.
CCACCCCTCGCGCGGGGTCTCGGTGATGACGACGTCCTCGTGGGAGAGGTCGACGCTGCCGAGACCCGGGACGTCGATCTGCGCCGTGCC
>JAULZJ010000080.1:0-3974 GCA_032117435.1 Candidatus Nanopelagicales bacterium
GCGCACGCCCGGCAGGAGCACGAGCTCGGTCGTGACCGCGCGCACGCAGTGGTCGCAGGTCATGCCCGACACCGAGTAGGTCGCTGTCGTGATCATCGGTCCCCCTCCGCGAGTGCCTTCAGCCTGGTTAGCGTCTCCTCGATCGCGCGGCCATTCCGCCGGTAGGCATCCATGAGTTTCAAGGCCTGCGTGGACCTGGCGGTGGTCGCATCAAACGTCTCGATCACGCGCGTCCCCCCGTCCACGGGCTCGAGCACATACCGCCACCGATGTCCCATCAGATGCGCCCACGCGATGCCGCGGCCTTCCTCGAACTCCTTGACCTGGCTGCTGATCCGGTAGGGCACCACCAGGCGCATGTCCATGCCGAACTTCGCACCCAGAGAGAGTCTCTCGGGACCGGAGATAGCCCCACGGACCGACCCGGAACCGTCGAATTCCGCATGGCGTCGCGGATCCGCCAGGAGGTCGAAGACGCGCTCGGGCGGCGCAGCGATCACGATCGCCCGGGAGACGATGTACGGCGATCCCGTGTCCACCACGTCGACGTCAGCCATGGGAGCACGCTACGACAGGAGCGGGGCACCCACCTCCGGAGGTCGTTCACCTGCCATTCAAGGTGGCATCACTCGCCCGTCACCACGGACGCATACCGTGCACCCGTGATGGCTGCCACCCCGGTTCCGGCACACCAGGTGTCGATCACGCATAACGCCCGCTTCATGCTGCCCACGTGCAGCTGCGGATGGGTGGGGACAGCGCGCCTCACCGAAGCTGCCGCCCGCGAGGAGGCCCGGGATCACGCGCTGCTCTACGCCGATGCGGGGATCAGCGTCGACCAGATCCGAGTGCTCGTCGTATCCGATCCTGCTGAGCCCGACCCAGGCGCGTGAAGAGCGGCGCAGCGCGCAGGGCCAGGTCGGGGATCGCTCCGATAATCCTGACCTGAGCACCGCGCCAATGCGGCACGCTCACGACGCGACGAGGCCGACGCAGCGCCCGCATCGCCGCCGCGGCGACCTCATCGACGGTCACCGGTCTCACCCCGGTGAAGGTCATCGCCACTGCGGGGTCGTCGATGATGTCGGTGATCATCGGCGTGAGCATCCCGTCCGGGCAGAGGACCGTGAGGTGGACCCCGGTGACACCCTGGGCTCGCAGCTCGCCCTTGAGGCCCAGGGTGAAGGAGAGCACGCCGGCCTTGGTCGCGGCGTAGACGCACTCGCCGGGCACCGGCACCCACGACGCCAGGGAGCCGACGTTGATGACATGGCCGCGGCCACGCCCGCCGTCGCGCTCACGCATCACCTCGACGGCCGCGCGCGTGCCGTGCATCACGCCGAGCAGGTTGACGGCGACGACGGAGGTGACTGTCTCGTCGGATTGGGTCGCCGCATCACCGGCGCCGAGCAGTCCGGCGTTATTGATCCAGACATCGGGCTGCACGGCGCGAGCGAGGGCACGGCACGCTTCCGCATCACGTACGTCGAGGTGGGCGTCAGCGCCCGAGACATCCGTCGCGACGACGTCGTAACCGGCCGATCGCAGGTGATCGACCAGGGCAGCCCCGAGGCCACGACCGGCACCGGTGACGACAGCGGTCGCCATCATCCCACCGCCGTAACGCCCTTGCCGAGCACCACGACCCCACCGTCGCTGACGGTGTAGAGCTCCCGATCGCGCTCGATGTCGACACCGATCTGCGCACCTTCGGGGACGATCACATTCTTGTCGAGGATGGCATTGCGGATGACGGCGTTGCGACCGATCCGCACGCCCGGGAGGATCACGGAACCTTCGATGTAGGCCCCGCCCTGCACCTGGACGTCGAAGGCGACGACGGATCCCCGCACGTGCGCACCGGCAATGATCGACCCCGTGCCCACCATCGACTCGTGGGCATTCCCACCCTCGACGAATTTCGCCGGCGGCATCGTGAGGTGGTTGGTGAGTATCGGCCAGTATCGGTTGTAGAGGTTGAAGATGGGATGCACGGACACGAGATCCATGTGCGCATCGTGATAGGCGTCGAGTGTGCCGACATCTCGCCAGTAGCCCCGGTCGCGATCCGTCGCGCCGGGGACCTCGTTGAGGGCGAAGTCGTAGACGCAGGCCTGGCCCTGGTCGACGAGCATGGGGATGATGTTGCCGCCCATGTCATGGACCGAACCCTCATCAGCCGCGTCGGCGCGCAGCGCATCGATGAGAGCAGCCGTCGTGAAGATGTAGTTGCCCATAGAGACATAGGACTCGTTCTCGGCCCCCGGAATTCCGGGAGGGTCGGCGGGCTTCTCCAGGAAGCGACGAATCCGCACGCCATCCTCCGCCGTATCGATGACACCGAACTGGTGGGAGAGTGCGCGTGGCTGGCGGATGCCCGCCACGGTCACCGCCGCACCGGAATCGATGTGCGCCTGCACCATCTGCATAGGGTCCATGCGATACACGTGATCAGCACCGAAGACGGCCACGTAGTCCGGTCGCTCGTCGTTGATGAGGTTGAGGCTCTGGAAGATCGCATCGGCGCTGCCCGTGAACCAACGGGGTCCCAGGCGCTGCTGGGCCGGGACGGCCGTGACGTAGTCGCCGAGAAGCGGGGAGAGCCGCCACGTCGTGGTGATGTGACGGTCGAGGGAGTGCGACTTGTACTGGGTCAGCACGGCCACCCGGCGGAAGCCGGAATTGATCAGATTGGACAGGGCGAAGTCGATGAGGCGGTAGCTGCCACCGAAGGGCACGGCCGGCTTAGCGCGGTCGGCCGTGAGAGGCATGAGTCGCTTGCCCGCGCCCCCCGCGAGCACGATTCCCAGCACATGCGGGCCTGCCTCCACGTCGATCAGCCTAGACCTCGGGGTGTCGGAGCGCAGGCCCTACGCTGCACTCGTGAAGGTCGCCATCCTCACTCGCGAGTGGCCCCCCGATATCTACGGGGGAGCCGGCGTTCACGTGCGCGAACTCGTCGCCCATCTCAAGGCACTCGTCGATGTCGACGTGCACTGCTTCGGGCCACCCCGAGTCGACGCCGATGCCCACGCGGTGCCGCCGGATCTCACCGGCGCCAACCCGGCGCTGCAGACTCTTGGAGTCGACCTCGAGATGGTGCGTGACAGCGCCGGAGCGGACCTCCTGCACTCGCACACCTGGTACGCCAACCTCGCCGGGCACGTCGGCGGCCTCCTGCACGGGGTGCCCCACGTCGTCACAGCCCACTCGCTGGAGCCGCTGCGGCCGTGGAAGGAGGAGCAACTCGGCGGCGGGTATCGGGTCAGCTCCTGGGTGGAGGCGACGGCCTATGACCATGCGCAGGCGATCATCGCCGTGAGCGAGGGGATGCGACGCGATGTGCTGTCGGCGTATCCGCGGGTGGACCCCGCCCGCGTGCACGTCGTACACAATGGCATCGACACCGACGCCTACCGGCCCGATGCGGGTGTCGATGCACTCGAGCGCCACGGCATTCCCCTCGATCGGCCCTACGTGCTCTTCGTCGGTCGCATCACTCGACAGAAGGGACTCGTGCACCTGCTCGCAGCCGCGCGGGACTTCGATCCGGACACCGTGCTCGTCCTGTGCGCCAGCTCGCCCGACACCCCCGAGATCGGGGAGGAGACTGCGCGGATGGTCGAGGACCTGCGCACCCGGCGCGGTGCCGACTCGGTCGTGTGGATCCAGGAGCAGGCTTCACTCCACGACGTGCGCCAGCTCCTCACCCACGCCCGCGTCTTCGCCTGCCCGTCCGTGTACGAGCCGCTCGGCATCGTCAATCTCGAGGCGATGGCCTGCGAGACCGCCGTCGTGGCCAGTGCGGTGGGCGGTATCCCCGAGGTCGTCGTCGATGGCGTGACCGGCCTGCTGGTCCCCTATTCGGCTACGGACCCCCGTGCATTCGAGGCCGGGCTGGCCGAGGCCATCAACTCCGTCGTCGCCGATCCGGCCAGGGCCGAGGGCATGGGGCGTGCCGGTCGCGAGCGCGC
>JAULZJ010000081.1:0-2453 GCA_032117435.1 Candidatus Nanopelagicales bacterium
AGCTCACTGCGCCCCGGCTCGGACCCGAGCGCACCGACCGCCAGTTCCAGACGGCTACCCTCGCCGCCCTCGGCGCCCGCATCTCCTTCGGCAGCGACTGGCCCGTGACGACGTACTCCCCGCTCGAGGGGATCCAGGTCGCCGTCACGAGGAAGATGGAGCCCGATGCCGATCCGTGGATGCCCGAGGAGTGCATCAGCGTGGACGACGCCCTCGCGGCGTACACGACGGGCGTTGCCTTCCAGTCGGGGCGGGATGACGCCGGGGTCATTCGTCCGGGGGCGCGCGCCGACCTCGTCTGGATCGCGGCCGATCCTCGATCCGTCGACCCGATGACCATCGGCACCATCCCGGTGCGCGGCACGTGGCGTCGCGGCGTTCGCACCTTCGGCAGCTGAAGATGGCCCTGACCCCGGGCGAATCCGATCGTCTGCTCCTCTTCCTCCAAGGGGAGCTCGCGCGCGCGCGGCGCGCGCGCGGCCTGCGACTCAACGTGCCGGAGGCCACGGCGTACATCGCCGATGCCGTCTGCGAGATGGCGCGCGATGGCCTGGACCTGCCCGAGGTGCGCGAGCGGGCTCAGCGCCTCCTGGGGCCCGACGACGTCATGACGGAGGTACCCGCTCTCCTCCCCGAGGTCCGAGTGGAGGCTCGCTTCGACGATGGCACTCGCCTCGTCGTCGTCACCGATCTGTGGGGTGGCGTGCCGGGCGAGAGCCAAGGGTCGCCTGCGCCCGAGGGCGATCTCGGGATCGAGGTGGCCAATGAGGCTGAGACCGCGATCGCGATCAGCTCGCACATTCACCTGGCAGAGGTGAACCCGCGACTGCGCCTGGATCGCGAGGCGGCATTCGGGCGGCGCCTGGCGATACCGGCCGGCACCACCGTATGGATACGGCCGGGCGAGCGCGTCACGCTGTCCACCACGATCATCCGCGGAGACCGCGTCATCATGGGCAATACCGGAGTCGTGGAGGGACCAGCCGACGATCCCGAGGTGCGAGCACGCGCACTCGCGGCACTTCGTCGATGTGGCTACCTCGACACCATCGACGGCGCGGACGTCAACGACGTCGCCCAAGCCGAGACCGCCGTGGCCCGCCTCGTCGCCGAGCGCCGCGAGGTCAACCCGTGAGCGGCTACGGCCCGCAGCCGGGTGACGTGATCCGCCTCGGTGCGACCGGGCTGCGACTGGGCATCCCTGAGCGTGTCGCCGACGCGGGCGACGAATTCCATGTCGGATTCGCCAAGACCGGTCGTGACGGCATCGGCCTGGCGCCTGTCACGACCCGCGAGTCCTGCGATCTGGTGATCACCAATGCCATCGTGCTCGACCCCGTCGATGGCGTGCGGGTCGCCTCGATTGGAATCCGCGAGGGTCGGATCAGCGGTATCGGCCGGGCAGGCAATCCCGCCGTGTCCGACGACGTGGACATCGTCGTCGGTTCCGGCACGGTCGTCGTAGACGCCGATGGGCTCATCGCCACCCCGGGAGGCATAGACACCCACGTGCACGCCATGGCTCCGCGCGTCTTCGAGTCCGAAATCTCCTCCGGGGTCACGACGGTGCTCGCCCAGGAGGCCGGTCCTGTGTGGGGGGTCGGCATCAACTCGCCGTGGTTCCTCGGCATCGCACGTGCTGCGCTCAATGCCGTGCCCATGAACGTCGGCATCCTCGGTCGCGCCTCATCTGCGCGTAGGGCGGCACTCGACGAAGCGGCAGACGCGCACATCTGCGGCTTCAAGGTCCATGAGGACACTGGCGCCACGTTGATGACCATCGATACCGCCCTGCGGGTCGCGGATGAGATCGACGTCCAGGTGGCCCTGCACACGGATGGGCTCAACGAGACCCTGTCGGTCGCAGACACCCTTGCCGTCCTCGACGGGCGCGTCGCGCACGCCTTCCACGTCGAGGGTGGTGGAGGCGGTCACGCGCCAGACGTGCTCACCCTCGCCGGCCAGGAGCATGTCATCGCCTCGTCGACGAATCCCACGATCCCCTACGGACGGAATGCGGCGGCCGAGACCCTCGACATGGTGCTCTTCTGCCACGGCCTCGCTGCCGACCGCGAGAGTGACCTCCAGATCGCCCGCGCACGCATTCGCGAGTCGACCATGGCAGCGGAGAATCGGCTGCATGACCTCGGTGTCATCCCCATCACGTCATCAGACGCCCTGGGCATGGGGCGAGCAGGGGAGACCTGGTGGCGGACCTTCGCCATGGCCGATGCGCAGGCGATCCAATCGCAGCACCAGGACCCAGCCGGAAGCCGACGATCCGACGACAACGATCGAATCCTTCGCTACCTGGCCAAGATCACGATCAACCCGGCGCTCGCCCATGGCCTCGCTCACGAGGTGGGCCGGCTTGCCGTCGGGCACAGGGCCGACATCGTCCTATGGGATCCGCGGTCCTTTGCCGCCAAGCCGCAACTCGTCCTGGTGGGCGG
>JAULZJ010000082.1:0-5333 GCA_032117435.1 Candidatus Nanopelagicales bacterium
AACTGGAAGACCTGCCCCGCAAGCCACCGCGCTTCCCGCCGTGGCTGTCCATCGTCGGATACGGGGTGGCGTCAGCCGGCTTCGCACTCGTCTTCCGTGTCAGCCTCTGGGGCATCGGCATGGCTGCCGTGCTCGGCCTGCTGGTCGGGGTCATGGTCGCCTACACCCGCGCACGGCCCAATCTCGCACCCCTCGTCCCTCCAGTCGCGGCGACGCTCTGCTCCTTCGCGGTATTCGGCTTCGGCTCGCTCATCGATCAGGATGTTCAGCCGATTCGCGTGGTAGCAGCACCGCTGATCACCCTGATCCCTGGCGCTGCACTCACGCGTGCGACGCAGGAACTCGCCAGTGGGCATGTGATCTCCGGCGCGTCGCGTCTCGTTGCATCGATCGTGCAGATCCTGGTGCTCACCTTCGGGATCCTCGTCGGAGCGCTGCTGGCAAGCGTGTCGCCGTACGATCTCGGCGATCTCACTGACCAGCGACTGCCCCTCTGGGTCGCCTGGATCGGCGCCCTTGTCTACGCCATAGGGCAGGCGCTCGCCTTCAACGAGCCGCGGGGGGCGATGACCTCCGTCGTCATCCTGCTCCTCGTCGCCTTCAGCGTGCAGCAGCTCATCTCCTGGCTGCTCGATGCCGTCGTCGCTGCAGGTGTCGCCGCGACGGTCGCTCTCTTCCTGGCAATCGTCATCCAGGATCGAGGCAAGCGCGGGACACCGGCGTTTGTCCTCTTCGCCCCCGTCTTCTGGCTGCTCGTGCCGGGGTCCCTGGGGCTGGTCGCGCTGACCGAAGCGGTCACCGGCACGACAGACGACCCGACCGCGGAGGAGACCAGCGTGGCCTCGCCAGCGCTCACGAGTTCGATCCCGTCGTTCGACGACCTCAACCTCGACAGCAACGCCTCGATCATCCTGATCTTCGGGGCGTCGATCATCGCCATCACGATCGGCATGCAGATCGCATCGATTGCGGGGCGTCTGGTGCGCAAGCTGCCCGACCTACCGGATCTCCCCGAGGTGAAGCTCCCCGGCATCGGGCGATAGTCCGGAGCTGCCGCGGGCGATGAGACGGGTCTCGACGCGATGATGGCGCGAGGGGCCGCCGGGTGAGCCAATGCGCTCGATGAGCAGGTCGGCGGCGAACCTGCCCATGTCCGCGAGCGGCTGTGCCACTGTCGTGAGGTCGAGGGAGTCCAGCAACCGCATCCCGTCATAGCCCACGACCGAGATGTCCTCGGGCACCCTCAGTCCATGGGCCCGCAGCGCCGCGAGCGCGCCGATAGCCGCGAGGTCATTGGCGACGACGAGTGCCGTGGCCCCGGCATCCACCGCAGCCTCGGTGCCTGCGTAGCCACCGGCCTCGGAGAACGCACCGTCCACCACCAGGGGCTCGAGCCCATGGCTCGCCATCGCGCGCTCATAGCCGGCGCGGCGCTCGCGCGCGATGCGGTTGTCGCCACCCGAGACGTGCGCGATCGAGGTGTGCCCAAGACCGACCAGGTGATCGACCGCGAGGCCCGCGCCAGTGAGGTCGTCGCCAGCCACTGAGTCCAGGCCGGCAATGCCGTCCGTGCGCCACGTGACCACGACGGTCGGTACCTCGCGCGCGATCACCGCGAGGTCGTCATCGGACAGTCGGTGCGCGATGAGCACCAGCCCCTCGACTCGGGACTCCAGGAGACGGGTGATCTCCGTGCGCTCGACCCGTGGGTCGGCATTGCCGGTGACCAGGAGCGTCGAGAAGTCGTGGGCGCGCACCCCCTCCTGCACCCCGTCGAGGATCTCGGCGAAGACCGGGTTGTGCAGGTCGAGGATGTGCACTCCCACCGTGTGCGTGCGCTGGCGCACCAGGTTGCTTGCCGTCCGATTGGGCCGGTAGCCGAGCTCATCGGCGGCCGCCAGGATGGCTTCACGACTCGCGGTTGCGACCTTGGGCGACCCCTGCAGGGCGAGCGACGCGAGCGACTTGGACACCCCTGCCCGAGCCGCGACGTCATGCAGCGTCGGACGTCGACCCGTGGTCGCTGTCACGTCATCCGACCTCGGCGACGTCGACGATCCGGCCCTCACGAGCGGACAGGTCGCACGCGATCGCGAGCGCTAGGGCGGCGCGCGCCTCCCCCGGGGTGCACGGGTTATCGCGCTCCCCGCGCACGAAGTCGACGTAGGCGCTCGTCTCCGCGGTGAAGGCCGGGCGGAAGCGATCCATGAAGCCCTCGAAGGGACGGACGAGCCCACGGGGAAGGTCGCCGAGGTAGTCGCCGAGCAGCTCCGACTCACCGTCGGACTCCGCGACATGCAGTGGTGTGCGCGGCAAGAGGCCCGCGCTCATCGAGTCGAGGGAACCGAAGGCTTCCATGCGGATGTCGTGGCCCACCGGGTCGTGGCGGGCGCCGCTCACGAGGATAGGAACGCCCGTTTCGGTCGACAGCGTCGCCGTCACGACGTCGAAATCGTCCGCCGCGGCGTAGTCGGGGTGGTGGCGCACCGTGCCCGTGGCGTAGACCGTCGCAATCTCCGAGCCGGTGATCCAGCGGGCGAGGTCAAGATCGTGCACGAGCATGTCACGGAAGGTCCCGCCGCTGCCGGCGATGAACTCCGGGGTCCCCGGCGCGATGTCGTGGGCGGTGAGCGTCAGGGTGTAGAGGGTGCCCAGGCGACCGGACTCCACCGCCTGCTTGATGCGGCGGATCCCCGCATCGAAGCGGCGTTGGAAACCGATCTGCATGTTGTCCGTCACGGCGATGAGCTCATCGCATTCCTCGAGCGTCATCGCGAGCGGCTTCTCCACCAGGAGTGGCTTGCCCTGCCTAGCGAGTGCTGCGATGAGCTCGGCGTGGGTGTCCGTCGCCGTCGTGATGGCATACCCATCCGCATCCGGCCACTCACCCCAAGGCGTGGTCGTGACACGCGCCGCGCTCCCGTCGACCCGCTCGGCGAGCTCCGCCGCCCGGGCCGCATTGCGGTTGGCGATGACGATCTCGTCGACCCTGCCGTCGGCTGCGAGGTCCTCGACCCGGATGACCCCCATGCGACCAGCACCCACCACGACGATCCGCATGCATTTCCTCCTGACGTACGGCGACCCGCAGCGACGTTCTGCGCCCGGAAAGCGCCACCGGGTGACCGATTCCGGGCGGAGAACGCCGGCGAGTTATCCGCCTTGTCCCCCGCGGGGAAGTGTGCCACGATTTGCCCCGGAATTGGAACGTTCCAATCCTCACGGCGAGCGTGGGCCCGCCGCGTCCTGCGCTGACCGGAGTCCCATGAGCACCTTCCTCGATCGCGTCGCGTCCGCTCCCATCTCGTGGGGCATCTGCGAGGTCCCCGGCTGGGGGGCGATGCTCCCCACCCCTCGCGTGCTCACTGAGATGTCCGGCCTGGGCCTGCCCGCCACCGAACTCGGCGCACCCGGCTTCCTGCCGACGTCACCCGAGGACGTCAAAGCCGAGCTCGCGAAGTACGACATGACGCTCATCGGTGGCTTCACTCCCGTCGTGCTCCACGATCCTGCGATGCGGGAATGGAGCATCGACGAGGCGCGTCGCGTCGCGGACCTCTTCCAGCGTGCCGGGGCCACCGAGTTCATCTCCGCCATCGTCTTCGATCCCGACTGGTCGATTCCGCGGCCGCTTAATGCCGATGAGCGCAGGCACATGATGGAGATGTTCGGGATCATCGACGAGATCTGCGCCGAGCATGGCCTCAATCAGGTGCTGCACTCCCACGTGCAGACGGTCGTGGAGACCAGGGATGACATCGACATGGTGCTCGAGGGCTGCGATGTCGGCTTCTGCCTCGACACCGGCCACATGGCGATCGGCGGCCAGGATCCGGTGGAGTTCGCGAAGCAGGCCTTCGACCGCGTGGGCCACGTCCACCTCAAGGACGTCAACCTCTCGCTGGTCCCGCCCGTCCTCGCCCGGGAGAAGTCGCTCATGGCGGCGACCCAGGAGGGTCTTTTCACTCCACTCGGCCAGGGCGATGTCGACATCGCCGGTGTCGTCGAGGCACTCGAGGCGCGGGGCTACGACGGGTGGTACGTCATCGAGCAGGACACCGCGATCACCGACGGGCTCCCCGCAGACGGAGAGGGTCCGATCGAGCAGGTCGTCACCTCACTCGACTACCTGCGCGATGTCGTCGCTCCGCGCGTGAGCAAGTAGATGACGATCCCCGAGGTCGTCACCGTCGGCCGCGTGAGCGTCGACCTCTACGCGCAGCAGGAGGGTGCGAGCTTCCTCGAGCCGCAGACCTTCGCGAAGTCCGTCGGCGGCTCCCCGACCAACGTCGCCGTCGCTGCCGCTCGCCTGGGGCACCGCGCGGCGATCGTGACCAAGGTCGGCGACGGCGCGCTCGGAGACTACGTCCGCACCGCGCTGACAGGCTGGGGCGTGGATACGACGTACGTCGGGACGGGCGACGGACAGACCCCGGTCGTCCTTGCCGCGCTGGATCCGCCCGAGGAACCGCAGATCGTCTTCTACCGCGGTGAGGCAGCACCCGACACCCGGGTGACGACGGCCGATGTGCCCGTCGATGTCATCCGCGACTGCCCCGTGCTGTGGATCTCCTTCGGCGCACTGGCCCAGGGCACGACGGCCGACACCTGCCAGGACTGGCTCGACCTGCGCGATCGCCGCGCCGACGTCGTCCTCGATATGGACTACCGACCGAGCATGTGGCCTGACCGCGAGGCCGCCCACAGCGTCGCCCTGGCAGCGGTGCGCCGCTCCACCGTCGTCGTCGGCAATCGCATCGAGTGCGAGGTCGCGATCGGCGAGACCGACCCGGACCGTGCCGCGGATGCACTGCTGGCCGAGGGCGTGCGCCTCGCCATCGTGAAGCGCGGTGGCGAAGGCGTGCTGCTCGCCACGGCGGAGGACCGCTGGACGATCCCGCCCCTGCCCATCGACGTGCTGTGCGGACTAGGCGCCGGCGATGCCTTCGGCGGGGCACTCGTGCATGGGCTGCTGTCCGGCTGGACGGTGCCGGAGATCGGGATGTTCGCCAATGCGGCCGGCGCGCACGTCGCCACCGAGCTCACCTGCGCCGACGCGATGCCGACGATCGAGCAGGTCGAAGCAATGATGGCGCGAGGGGAGTCCTGATGCTGGACCGCGACGACTACACCGCACTCTGCACGGCGCGCCTCTTCGATCCCGCGTCCCTGCAGCGCGCCCTGCGCGATCGTCCGCGGCGCCCGTTCGTGGGCACGGATGGCAACCTGCTCATCCTCGCCGCGGATCACACGGCCCGGGGCATGATCGCGGTCGGCAGCGACCCCCTCGCCGTCGCCGATCGCTATCAGCTCCTCGATCGCCTGCTGCGCGG
>JAULZJ010000083.1:0-3316 GCA_032117435.1 Candidatus Nanopelagicales bacterium
ACTGCTGCTCATGTTCGATGATCCGCAACCTTTCGCGGTGGGCCTGAACGCCATTCTCGATGCCGTCGAACGACTCGGTGAGAGCAACCGCGCCGCTGGGGCGTGAGGCACCGTCAGCCGTCCAGACCTCTCTCGACGACCAACTCCCAGGTGCGTGCGAGCCAACGCGCGCGCAGGCTCAGGCTGGGTACGTCGACCCACTCGTGGCGGGCGTGGGCCCCTTCTCCGCGTGCGCCGACTCCATCAAGGGTGGGAATCCCGAGTGCTCCACAGAAGTTGGCATCCGATCCTCCGCCCACGCTCGCTGTGACGAGTGGGCTCATGCCGACCTCAACGGCCGCCTCCCTGGCCAGTTCGACCAGTCTCGTTGATGTGTGGGCGTCGAGGGGTGGTCGATTGATTCCGCCATGCACGATCAACTCGGTGCCAACGATGTGGGGAACTCTGGCGCGAATGGCGTCATCGACGCGGTCCAGTTCGTCCTGGGACCAGGCGCGCACGTCGACGTGCAGCAGAGCCTCAGACGGAATTGTGTTGCCGGTCACGCCTGAGCTGGCCTTTGTGGGTGTCACGGTCGTCCCAAGGTCCGCGTCCTGAAGTGCCACAAGGTCGCCGATCAGCGCGCCCATCTCGACCGTGGCGTTCAACCCACGCTCAGGCTCTAGTCCTGCGTGGGCTTCTCTGCCGTTGATGGCCAGTTGGTAGATGCTCACCCCTTTGCGCGCGATCTTGACGGCACCGCCAGGTGCAGCAGCTTCGGGGACGAACACGGCGAGGTGCCCGGGTGCGTGGCTCTCGACCAGCCCTCGACCGATCGGAGACCCAATCTCCTCATCGCCCGTGACGAGCAGTCCGATGTGCTCGGGGATCTCGCAGTGGGCTGCGGCGGCGTTCGCGATCACGAGCCCCGCCTTCATGTCCAATACCCCGGGCCCTCGCGCGACGTCGTCAATCACGGTGAAGGGGATCTCCGCGAGAGTGCCACGCGGCCAGACCGTGTCGAGGTGCCCGATGACCAGCACCGAGGGCTGCGCGACGGCGGGCACGTAGAGGTACGGCGTCCCGTTCACCCGGGAGATGATCGGCCGTCGCCCGAAGGCGCCTTCTACCTGAGCACCCAGGACGGCGAATGCCTCATCGAGCGCCTCGATGTCGCCAGACGGAGTCTCGACTTCCACGAGGTCCCTCAGCCACGCGACCAGGGCATCATCATCCGGCATCACGGCGACGACTCCGCCCTGAAGAAACTCATGAGCGCGCGGGCGGTGCCCTCTGGAGCTTCTTCTGGAATGTAGTGGTCGCTGGCCATGGGCATCGCTGTGACGTCCTCGGCGTAGGTCTGCCAGACATCCGCAACGTCGAAGTTGCGCCCGACGTAACTGGACTCACCCCACATGACCAGGAGGGGGGAAGCAATGCGGTGCCCGAGCTCGCGGTCGTGCCGGTCGTGCTCAAGGTCGATTGAGGCGGCAGCTCGATAGTCGGCGCACGTAGCCGCGACGTGAGCGGGATCTCGGAAGACCCTTGTGTATTCGTCCAGAGCGTCCTGATCCTGGCGCCAGGCCCCGGATGTCCTACTCCTGAAGCGACTCGCGATCCAGCCTTCGGGATCGGCCGTGATCAGACGTTCGGGCAGATCTCCAGGCTGACTTAAGAAGAACCAGTGGAAGTACGTCTGCGCCATTGCGCGGTCGACGTTCTCGAACATGTGCAGGGTCGGGACGATGTCGAGGACGGCGAGTCGCTCGACGTTCTCGGGGGAGTCGAGGGCCATGCGGTGAGCGACTCGCCCGCCCCGATCATGGCCGGCCACGGCGAACCGCTCATGGCCAAGGCTGGACATGAGCGCCACCTGGTCTGCCGCCAGAGTTCTGCGGCTGTACGTCACGTGGGCGTCGTCGTCCTCCGGAGCGGAGCTGTCTCCGTAGCCCCGAAGGTCCGAGGCAAAGACCGTGAAGCGTGCGGTGAGGAGGGGTGCGACATGGCGCCACATGTACGACGACTGTGGATAGCCGTGCAGGAGGAGGAGAGGGGGACCCGAACCGGCGACACGCGCATGGATGCTGACGCCATCGATGTCGACATCGACGCGATCAAAATCGGCGAAGGGTCGACTCATTACTTGGTCTCCGCCGCCGCATAGGCGGAGATGATGGCGTCGGTTACTTGGCTGGTCCCATGACTTCCGCCAAGGTCCGGAGTGCGGACACCTGACGCTAGGACCGACTCGATGGCGCGCTCGAGCCGTTTCGCGGCCAGCTCTTCACCGAGGTGCTCGAGCATGAGGACGGAGCTCCAGATCTGGCCGATGGGATTTGCCACCCCGCGGCCGACGATGTCCGGTGCCGAGCCATGAATGGGCTCGAACATCGATGGGAACCGCCGGCTGGGATCGATGTTGCCGCAGGGAGCGATGCCGATGCTTCCTGCGAGGGCAGCGGTCAGGTCCGACAGGATGTCGCCGAAGAGGTTGGACCCGAGCACGACGTCGAATCGCTCTGGATTCAAGACGAGTAGTGCCGCGAGTGCATCGACGTGGTAGCGCGTGAGTTCGACATCGGGGTATTCGGCCGCAATCTCACTAACCACTTCATCCCAGAAGGGCATGGTGTGGATGATGCCGTTGGACTTAGTCGCCGAGGCGACTTTCCCCGTGCGTGTGCGGGCCACATCGAAGGCGTAGCGCGTGATCCGCTCGATGCCAATCCGAGTGAAGACCGCCTCCTGAATGGCCATTTCATCGGGACGGCCACGGAACATCCGTCCTCCGATCTCGGAGTACTCACCCTCTGTGTTTTCGCGGACGATGACGACGTCAAGTCGATCCCGTCCGGCCGCCAGGGGACTGTCAACTCCGTCGAGGAGGCGGACGGGCCGCAAAGATACGTACTGGTCAAAGCCGCGTCGAATCGGGATGAGCAGTCCCCACAGTGAGATGTGGTCGGGGACATCGGGACGCCCCACCGCCCCGAGCAGGATCGCGTCGGCGCTCGACAGTGCACTCAAGCCATCCTCGTCCATCATCGATCCGGTCGCCAGGTAGTAGTCGCATCCCCAGGGGTACTCCTGCCATTCGAATCGGAATCCCGCGACGTCGGCGACGACGTCCAGCACCCGACGTGCTGCTGCAACCGTCTCGGGGCCGATGCCATCGCCGGGGATGCAAGCGATGGCGTAGGAGCGATCCTGGTTTGTCATTTCGTTAGTCTATGGATATGACTACCGCCCGACAAGGGGTAATGGGTCGCTAGGTGCCTAGGGTCGCGAGTCGGTCCAGGGCTTCCATCAATACCTGCGGTCGCTTGCAGTAGGCCCA
>JAULZJ010000084.1:0-18851 GCA_032117435.1 Candidatus Nanopelagicales bacterium
AGTCGAGGTGGGATCGAGAGCCGAGCACGGCTCGTCCATGAGCAGCACCTTCGGCTTGATCGCGAGCGACCGTGCGATGCACAGGCGCTGCTGCTGACCGCCCGACAGGCCACCACCGGGTGCGCGCAGGCGGTCCTTAACCTCTTTCCACAGACCCGCCTTGGTCAGGCACGACTCGACGAGCTCGTCCTTGTCATCGTGCTTGGCGTGGACGCCGTTGAGCTTGAGGCCCGCGATGACGTTGTCGTAGATGCTCATCGCAGGGAAGGGGTTGGGCTTCTGGAAGACCATGCCGATCTGGCGACGTGCATCCGTGATGCGCACGCTGGGGGCGTAGATGTCCTGGCCGTCGAGCAGCACCTCCCCCGAGATCCGGGCAATCGCCACGAGCTCGTGCATGCGATTGAGCGAGCGGAGGAAGGTCGACTTCCCGCAGCCGGAGGGCCCGATCAGCGCCGTGACCTCGCCGGCGGGCATGAGCAGGGAGACGCGATCCAGCACGTAGTGGGTGCCGAACCAGCACGAGATATCGATCGCCTGGAGCGAGAAGAGCTCCGGCGCTGTCGGTGCCGAGGCACTATCCATCGTCATCGTCACGGCTGGATCCCTTCAGAGGAGGTTCGGGAGTAGTTGGAGCGCGCTCATCGAGGCCATGACGCCAGCGAAGAAGATGATCGGTGCAGCGACGAGCCAGGCCTGCCACCGGCCCCAGCGGATCACCAGCCACACGGTGGCCACCGCCACCACGAGGAGCAGCTGCATCCACAGCAGCAACGGCACTAGCCCGGCAGGGTCTCCGGCCATCGCCTGCTCCGCAGGAGCCAACGAGGCCCCGTTGAAGACACGGGGAGGAGCCGGCTGAGCGGGGGTGACCAGTTCGGCATCCACGCGCAGCAGATCCGTCGGCATGAACCTTGGCCCCAGCGCTGTGACGAGAGTGAGCCGGCCCTGACCCGGCTGGAGCGCGGGCGGCAGCGGATCCCCGGGTCGACGTACGTCGACAACGCGGTATTCGGCGAGCCCCTGCCCGGTGGTGGCGGTGATGAGCATGCCGGGCTGGAGGATCTCGAGCTGCCCGAAGGGACCTCCGAAAGCGGCCTGACGTCCGTAGATCACCGATGTGCCGGCCTGGCCGGGCAGGACGGTGTCGCGCTTGTGCCCGGGTCCGCTCTGCATGACCGTCGATGTCGTGCCCTCGACGACGACCTCCTTCATGCCGATGTCGGGTATCTCCAGGACGGCGACGGGAGCTCCGGGGCGCAGGATGGCGCCGTTGACGTCGGTCTGCCCGACGGGAGCCACCGCATTGGCGAGCTCACTGCGGAAGTCGGAGTAGAGGACCTCTTGATCGCGCGCATGGACGAGCTGGCTGACGATCAGCAAGTTGGCGAGGAAGCCCAGGGCGAGCACGCTGAAGATGATGAGCACGCTCGCGACGAGGAACATCGGCGACTGGATCAGCGCTGTTGTCGCCTGTGCTGGCGGCTTATCCGGGCCCCCTTCAGTCACTTCAGACTCGCGGTCCAGGACGCTCATGACCCCACTCCTACGGACTCGTCATCGCGCTGCTGTGGATCGGTGCCGGACTTGTCGCGGCCGCGCCAGTAGGCATACGCCGCGCCGAGGAGAAGCAGGGCGCCTACGACCGTCAGGAGCATGCGCCAGGGAGTCTCCTGTGCAACCGTCTCGGCAGCCGCAGCCTCGGTCTCGGTGAACTCGGCGACCGCCTCCGGGTCAGGTGCGGCCGGATCGCCATAGGCCAAGCCCGCGGATCCGGGGACGTAGCCGTCGGTGAGCTTGTCGATCGGGGTGGCCGCGTCGCCCTGCGCGACGTACCGGCCCTTCCCATCTATCGAGATCGTGGCGGTGAAGATCTCCAGGTCGTCAGCGCTCAGCCTGTCGCGGCACGCGAAGGTGAGGGTGTAGTCACCCTTGATCCGCTGCCCCGGGGCATTGGCGGCTAGATATGTCGCCAGATCGGTGGGCAGCGGGACGACATAGTGCCCCGGGTAGCTATCGGGACCGATCGTCACGATCTTCGTCGTCCCAATCACGTTGCCGCGATCGGCGCCCTCGAGGTTGGGCCCATCGAGCTTGACCGCGAACATCTGACCGCGCGTGCAGATGCCTGACGTAGCGATATCGATCGCCGAGGTGAGATCGCCCCGTGCAGGCTCCACTACGAGGAAACCCAACTCCCGCGGCTCTGCCGCCAGGGCAGCCCCGGGGGACATGACCGCAAGGCCCGAGAGGAGTGCGCCCAGCAGGCAGGCGCGCATGGCGCGACCGCTCGGTCGGCCCTGTGACCGCAGTGCCACGGGACTCCTCACATCGTTGGTGGCGGAAGCCTGCCCGCACCAGATTGCCTGCAGGTGAACAGGGGATGAGGGGCGGGCGAACGCATTGTTCGCCCGCCCCTCCCTACGTGCTCGTCTACTACTTGGCGACCTTGACGGACGCCGTCGCCTTGCCCGGCGTGAGGCCGCTCACCGTGGCCGTCACCTCGACCACGATCGTCTTGCCGCGGTCGGAGGACTTGACCTTGTACTTGAGGCCAGTGCCGACCTGCTTGCCATCGACCTTCCACGCTGCCGTGACGGTCGCATCCGCGGGTGACCAGGTCCCCGTCGACGCCGTGAGCGTGCTGCCCACCTTTGCCTGCCCGGTGATCTTCGGCTTCACCGAGTTGGTCACCGCCGTGGGCTGGGCACCAGCCGCGAACACGATGCCGTCTGCCGACTCGCTCAGCGTGATCTTGCCCGTGAACGTGGCCAGCGCAGTCGCGTTGAACGCCGCGCGGCACGTGACCGAAACATCGAAGACGCCGGGAAGCTTGACACCTCGCCCGATCGCATCATCGAGGTTCGTCGGCACCTGGATGGTCATCGGAGTCGTGCCAGTGGGCAGCGCCGGGATCGCACTCAGCGGCTGAAGGCCGCTCAGGTTGATCGGCGTGGCCAGGCCACCACCGGACAGACGGATGATGTAGTGGGTCGCATTGGCATTGGCACAGCCACCCGATGTGGTGACTGCCCACGACTCACTGCCGATGCCCTGCTCGGGCAGGGGCGCAACCGTGCCATTCGCCGCCGCCGGCGGTGCCGCCACGAGGGCGATACCCGCAAGTGCGGCTGTCGCGACCCCAACTACGGCTCGACGCATTCGAGACTTCATCTTCGCTCGTCCTTCACTTGTAGTAGGAGTGTCTATTGCCTGATGCGCCGTCATCAGCTGCGGCTCGTCGTCGAGCCGCAGTCTGCCGCGACCTTGAGATCACCGAAGCCCTGGAGGTTGATCAGTGGCTTCGCCTTGCAGATGAGCGAGTCCTTGCCGACGAAGACCTTGTACTCGAGTGAGCTGGTATCCGTGACCTTGGAGGTGGGGATGATGTTGAACATCGAGCGAGTGCCGCCGAAATCGGTGTTGATGATGGTCGGCACGATGCCGTCCACGACGCCAATGACGGCCTTGCCGCGACGATCAGGGGCGGTGCCGTAGATCTGCGCCTGGTAGACGGCTGCCGAGTAGGGCATGACCTGGTTCTTCTTCAGCTCGCGCCCGTCATGCTCCTGGGGCAACTTGCCGGGGAAGGTGCCGCCATCCTTCTGGGGGACGAGGCAGGGGTAGGCAGCGGGATCGAAGTTGCGGGGGATGCCCACGTAGTCGAGCCAGCTGTCGCGCGTACCGGATCCAGGCTGCACGAGCGCCGGCTGGATGGACGGCACCTCGCACTTGAAGATGGCGATGAGCTCAGCCTTGGTCAGTTCACGCGGAACATCGCCATCACCACGGACGGCAAAGGTGAGAGCGTCCGTAGCGAAGGGAACCCATGTCATGGAAACCTCGCTCGTGTAGCTGCCACGCGATGACGACGAGCGCGCCCACTGCAGGCAGCCGTCCTTCTTCTGCAGCGACAACTGCAGCGCGTTGCGTCCTGCGGTCGAGCCATTGGGACGTGTGAAGTCCTTGCACGCGGGGTCGGTTGCCGGATCCTTCGTCGTGATCGTCGGCGTGCCCACGGCGTCGTATGACCCCAGCACGAGTTCTCCCGTGGAGGGATCCTTGACCACGGCCGCGAGGGCATTCATCAGGGACTGGGTGGTGTCAGAACCCGCGCCCGCCAGTTTGCGATAGGTGGGGGGGCCTTGTGGATCCGCCTGGGCTAGCGGCAGGGTGGCCAACACGAGGCTGAACACGCCCGCCCCAGCCGCGGCGGCAATGAGGGACTTTCGCATGGTTAGTGTGCTCCTCTTTCCTGCGGTGCCCGGCGCGGGTTCGCGACGGGGGTATGGGTGGCTCGAGCGCGCTGCATGAGCACGGCGGCGACGAGCAGTGCGACTCCTCCTGCAATGAGCAGCAGGACAGCCAGGTAGCGGATCGCCCCGACGGGGTTCTCCGGCGTGAGTGCGGTCGTGGCGGCCGGTGCGACGGCGACAACCTCGGCCGGGCTCGACTCCTCAACTGCGGTCTCCGCCACGACCGTGGTCTCCTCCGCGACCGTCTCCTCCACCACGACATCCGTGACAGTCGTGTCGGTGTAGGTCGTGTCCGTGTAGCCCGCATCCACGAATCCGGAGTCGGTCGCCCCCATGTCGGACCCGGTAGCATCCGAGGGGATTCCGCCGTCATTGGAATCACCGTCGCCCGGCTCGGGCTCAGGGCTGGGCTTAGGCGCCGGATTGGGCTCCTCACCCACGCGCTCCACGATCGCGGCCGCAGCCTCCTTCGCAGTTGCCCTTTCCTGCTCAGTCAGGGGCGCGTACCCCAGGGGCAACTGACCCGCGGAGTCGCCGAGCTCCTGCCCGGGACCCGCGATGTACTCGAGCGCGCCGGCATATGAGGCTGCGCTCGACTCCGTGAGGGCACCCGGAGCGGTCGCTGCATACGTGAAGGACGCCAAGGGGTAGGCGCCCTTGACCTTGTCCCCCGGATCGGGCTGGACCACACCCGCCACACCCGTGGTCTTGGCCTTGGATGCTGCGATCCGGATCGCCTCGGCCGTCGGCGCGACGAACTCACCTGCCGCATTGCGCAGCAGCGCCGGCGTGAGCGAGAAACGGGTAGTCAGCGGTGAGTCGGAGATGACGACCATGGCTCGGCGCCCCGGCTCTTGAGGCGGACTCTTCTTGTAGCCGACTGGTACCCCTGTGGGGTCATAGGTGCCCGTCGCGAGCGTGTCACCGCGGCTTGCCGCGCGGGCAGCGGCGTACAGATCCCCGGAGAACGGGAAGAGGTCGAAGGTGCAGACCGGCACCAATTTGTCGCTGTACTGAACACACGTGTTGTCCGCACGAGGGAAGTCGGATCTCGGATAGGACTGTCGCTTGTAGAGAGGATTGACGGCCATGCCCCACGGATCGGCCTTGCCCTTGATCCACTCGCGGGCCTCGGGGTCCGCCCAGATCCAGTCCCAGGCCAGCCGTGCCGAGTCCGTCTCGCCCAGTGTCGTGATCACATGCCCGAGGCCGGGGAACTTCAGGCCCTTGAACTGCGGGTTGATTTCCAGAAAATCGGGATCCTGCGAGATGTCGAACGGATTGCCCTCCACGCGCTTCGGGGAGGGTGTGGCGTCGAACTGGTAGGACTGCGTCAGCAGCTTGGCCACCAGGCGAGGCGTGAGCTTGATGTCGCGGAGGCGCTCACCGTCTCGCAGGCGAATGGCTTCCGGTGCGAGCGTGGACGACTGGCTCTCGATGTTGAAGGACACGGTGAGCCCGGAGAGGGCTACTGGGGCGTAGACGATGGGGCGTGGTGCCTCATCGGCAGGGACGCCGTAACCGATGAACGCGAGCCCGGGCTGCTCAGTCTTCAGCTTCTCGCGCGCCTCGAGATCGGACAGAGCCGTGAAACTGAAATTGCCCAGCCCCGACTTGCACCATGCCGGCTGCCAACGACTGACCGCTTCGATGACCCGATCGGTGCCGAGGAGCGGGGTCTCCGAACCCGTGATGGAGCATGCTTCGCCGACCGGCTGGAAGTCCATCGGGAAGACGATGCGGTGCTGCCAGTTCGACGTCAGGAGAGGAGAAGTGTTCAAGCCCTCGGTGTACGTCAATCCGCGCTTAGTGCCGTCGACCTCCGAATCCCCCCTGGGGACAACGACCAACCAGCACAGCGGTGACTCGCCGTCTCGCGTCGTCTGGCCGCAACCGAGGCCCGGCGACTCGACACCGGTCTGAACTTCGAAGAAGTCCTCACCGGTGCCGTCGGCGCGAGTCCGATTGTGGTTGGACTCATTTGAGGTGTACCGATCAAAGAACTGAGACCGGTTTCCCTTCGACGTCTCCCCGGTCCAGGATACGAAGGGTATGTAGGAGAGGTCCGAGAACTTGTACTCCTCGTACTTGTCTTCGAGTGGATCGACAACACCAGTCGTCGTCATCTGCCGAGAGTTGGTGTTTTCACCACCGTTGCTTGTCTTCTGCGATCCATAGACGCATTGCTCCCGCGGTGGCCCGTCCTCGAGGGTGCCGCCCCAGCACTGCATGATCTGCAGGTAGTTGATGCCCAGGAGCCCGAACTCCGGCTTCGTCGGCTTGCCGCCCTGCCACGACACGCGGACCACCTGGTTGACGAGATTCTGCGTCTGCGCCACCGTCACCTTGAGACCAGCGAAGGGACCTTTGCCTTCCTTCGTCACAGCGCTGCCCTCGAGGCGAGGGGCACGATCCGCCGGGGACGCTGCTGCAGGCACGGCCAGCACGGCGCCGCTAGCGATCAGGGCCACGCCACTTGCGGCAGCAAGGAGTCGGCGGCTCATGCGTCACCTCCCACGCGACGGGCGGCCATGTAGCGCGCCACGAGCGGAGGGGCGAAGAGCAGGGCCATGACGACGAGGAAGGTCGCCACGAGCAGCCCCGTGTAGGGACCCCATCCAGAGCTCGCCTCCGTGGAGACGGGGACTCCCGCGACGTAGGCGCCACCCGTCACGGCACCGCCGGCAGCAGTTGCGGGGTCCACGATGACCTCGCCGGTCGTGGCGTCGACCATGGTGGTCTCCGCTGCAATGACCTGCCCGGTCTCGGGGTCGACGATCACGGCGGCGCCGGTGTCCACGGCCACGTCAGTGACGACACCGTCGGTGGTTCCGCCCGCTGCGGTCCCCCCGGACGTGCCGCCCGTGCCACCACTGGTCGTGCCGCCCGAGGTGCCGCCGGCGCTAGCGCCTCCGGAGTTCCCGCCACCGGAATTCCCACCGCCGGACGATCCCCCCGCCTCAGCGACGGTGCCGCACTGGGTGGGCCCCTTGGCATCGCAGGCGGGGGGCTGCGGCGCGGTCTTCGCCAACGTGTTGGACCCGTCGGCAGAGAAGGTCGGGTTATTGCACTTGGCGAGGTTGATGTTCTCCGGGATGGCGCCCGGGATCCGCTTGATCTGGTCGAATCCCGCCTTGACGAGGTTGAGCGGGAGCGGCGAGTAGCCGAGCGCGTCGGCCTGCTGCTGACCCTGGCAGAGGAAGTAGTTGGCGAAGTCGGCGAGCGTGTTGCCCTTTTCATTGCTGAAGCCGTTGTCGTTGCTCGTCGGAATGATCATGTAGCTGTACGACGACAGCGGGTAGGCACGCTTGTCGGAGTTGCCGTATACCCCCGTGAGGTTCTGTGACAGGTCTGAGTTGATGCGGGCGCCGAGGAGGCCCACAGCCACGGCCTCGGCAGTCGGAAGGACGTAGAAGCCCGCCTTGTTGAGGACCTTGGCGGCGGGGAATCCGGCAGCCTTGGCGTAGGAGTACTCGACGTAGGTGATGGTGCCGACGCTCTGGTCCTGCTTGACATAGCCGGAGACGCCGAGCGAACCGCTCTGGGCGACGAAGCCGGGCCCACTGGGGAAGTTGGACGTGAAGCCGCATGGGCTCGCTCGGCCGACCTTTTGGCAGTAGGCATTCCAGATGCTCGGGTACTGAGCGGCCAGCCACGCCGTGAACTGCGCCGTCGTGCCGGAGCCATCGGACCTCACGACAGGCACGACCTTGATGGCCGGCAGGGTCAGTCCTGGATTGTCGGCCTTGATCGCGGGGTCATCCCACTTGGTGATGACACCGGTGAAGATCTTGGCGATGGTCTCGCCCGAGAGCCGCAGCTGCGTCACCCGATTGGGCCCGATCTTGAGGTTGTACATGAAGGCGGTGCCGCCCGCCACGATGGGCATGTAGGCGAACGGGCGAGCCGGCAGCGGATCGACGGCGTTGCCGTCCTTCAGGCCGTAAGGGATCTCGGAGACCGCGAAGTCGACGGTCCCGTTGCGGAACTGGTTGCGCCCGTCGGAGGAGCCGGAGGCCTGATAGTCGATGCGCATGCCGTACTGGTTGACATTGCGGCGCCACTGATCCATGGCGTTGGCACTCCACGTGGAGCCGGAACCGGACACCGGCACGTAGTTGGCCGCAGAGGCAGGCACGAGGGGCGAGAGGACAGCGGTCGCTGTGGCAAGCACGGCAACTGCGAGAACACGCTTCATCGAGGGTCTCCGAAGTCGAGGGATCTGGGTCCTGATGACGTTCCCGCGTCGGGCTCGCCCGACGCCACGCGAGCAGCAGCCATCTTGGTGAACCTTTGGGAATCCTCACGTGAACGCTTCGCCCGCCGCCGCTGCTGGAACTTGGTGAGGTTGCCCGGACCGCGGCCGCCGATGATCCGCGCGATGGCGAAGAGGATGAGCACCAGCAGCATGAGAACGGCCGCGGTGCCGAAGCCGCGGGCGATCATGGACGGCTCAGGGGACTTCACGAACTCCCACGTGGCCAGGGGCAGCGAGATCATGGGTCCGGTCGTCGGGTTGGTGTTCAGCGACGCGGTGAATCCCGCGGTGAGGAGGACGGGCGCCGTCTCCCCGATGCCCATCGCGGTGCCCAGGATGATCGACGTCATCAGCCCGGACTTCGCCGTCGGCAGGGTCACCCGCCAGACCGTGGACCACTGGCCGGCGCCCAGGGCGTATGCCGCCTCCTTGAGCGAGCCGGGCACCAGTCGCAGGACCACATCCGCCGAGCGGATCATGATGGGCAGCATCATCACGCTGATGGCGAGAGCTGCGGCGAAGCCCGACTTGGGCAGGCCGAAGATCAGGATGAGCGAGGCGTAGATGAACAGGCCAGCGACGATCGAGGGCAGTGCCGTCATGGCCTCCGTGATCGTGCGCACGAGTCGACTGAACGCACCCGGGATCTCATTGAGGAAGACCGCGCAAGCGATACCGAGTGGGATGACGATCACCAGGGCGATGGCGATGATGATGAGCGTCCCGACGATCGCGTGCAAGACACCGCCCATGTCGAGCGGATCGAGCGGACCCGCTGCAGCCATGTCCTGGGTGTAGAAGTTCGAGTTGACCAGTGCTTCCCAGCCGCGCAGGACGGTGAAGACCACGACGAAGACAAGGGCCAGCAGCATGAGGAAAGCGATGCTGTGGATGATGGTCGCCGCCACCCGGTCGCGCACTGCGGAACGTGTCTCGTCCATGGAGACCAGCACCGCGTAGACGACGACGAACAGCAGGTAGGCGATCACGATGAAGCCGAGGGCCCCGGAGAGCGGCAGGAGAGTGAAGAGCAGGGCCGTGACGCCCAGGGCACTGGCCGCTGCACCAGTCACTGCCAGGACGTCCGTGCGCCGCAGTCCCCCGATACGCCGCGGCGTCGGCTCCGAGCTGGGAGGGGTCCAGTTGGTTACCGTCGTCCGCGTGCGCGACTCCCTGAACTGATCGTCCAGGGCTGTCAGCGAGTTGGTGTCGAGGGTCATCGCGCGCTCACTCGTCCGTCGCCGCGCCGGAGCGCGTGCGAGCGATCACGCTCGACGCGGCGAAGTTGACGACCAGGGTGATGAGGAAGAGGGCCAGGCCCGCAGCCATTAGGGCTGAGGTGCCGAAGGGTGTCGCCTCGCCGTATCTCAGCGCGATCAGCGCGGCCACCGAGTTGGTGCCGTTCTGCAGGATGTGCGGCTGGATGATGAAGACCGGCGAGATGATGAGCGCGACCACGATCGTCTCGCCCAGGGCCCGGCCGAGGCCGAGCATGGTGCCGCCGATCATGCCGCCCTTGCCGAAGGGGATGACGACGGAGCGGATCATGCCCCACTTGGTGGCGCCGAGGGCGTAGGCGCCCTCGCGCTCACCCACGGGGGCCTGGGAGAACACCTCGCGCATGACCGCGGTGGTGAAGGGGGCCACCATGATGGCGACGACCACGGCCGCGATGAAGGTCGAGGACGTGAAGACAGTCGCCGTAGACAGCGGATCATTGGGGTCGGATCCCTCCACCGAGAAGATCGGAATCCACCCGAAGTAGGTCGAGATCCAGCGGGAGATCCCGATCATGTGGTTCTGGAGGAAGAAGAAGCCCCACAGGCCGAAGACGACACTGGGGACGGCAGCCATCAGGTCGACGAGCGCCACCAGGGACTGCTTGATTGCCCGCGGTGCGTACTCGGAGATGTAGAGGGCGACAGCTGTCGACAGCGGGATAACGATGATGATCGCGGTGAACGCGATGAAGACGGTGCCGGCCAGGATGGCGGCGATCCCGAATTGACCACCGTCGGGCTCCCACACCTGCGTCGTGATGAACGACGGGCCCGCGACGCGCAGTGCCTCGAGCGCTCGGGCCGAGAGGAATAGGCCGACCAGCGTCATGATCACGAGGACGGCAATGCCGCTCGACCTCAGCGTGCCCCGGAAGAACTGATCAGTGAAGCTGCGCGTGATGGTGATCTGACGCGGCTCGACATCCTCATACGACCCTCGGTCGACCGGGGTGAACGTCGTTGCCACGCGGTGACTCTTTCCAGCCTCCCTTACCTCTCGGAGGCGTCAGACTGAACCCACCGCGGCAAGTAGGTGAACGCCTGCCGACGGCGCAGGATGTACTTCGCTTGCTGGCAAGTTGACAGGAAGGTGAACATAAAGCGTCCTGTGAAGGGCATCACGGCAACGTCCATATGGCGCGCATGAGGCAGCCGGCGCCTGCACACTATTCCCGTGCCTGGGTCCAGTGTCGTCGTCACGCGCGCACGCGCCGTGGCCGCAGATGTGCTGCGAGATCACCCCACCGTGCATGAGCATGCTTCCCGCGCCGCCCAGCAGGCGGCCGCCCTCGCCCAGCGGATCCCGGGGAGCAACCCGGCCGATGTCACTGCTGCCGCGTGGCTCCACGACATCGGCTACGCCTCGGCTCTCCGCCGGACCGGATTCCACCCGCTTGATGGGGCCCTCTTCCTCATCAGGGAGCAGTGGCCCGAGCGCGTCGTGCGCCTCGTCGCGCACCACTCCCTGGCCGCCCTCGAGGCGCCCTTCTACGGGGTAGGACACCACATGAACGTCATCGAGCCGGTCGCGGGAGTCGACGCCGACATCCTCGTGGCCGCGGATCTCACGGGCGGTGCGGGCACCCCCACTCCGAGCGTCCACGCCCGACTCGAGTCCCTGCGCCTCGCCGATGAGGCCGACGACCTCATCCCCTCCGACGTGAGGCAGGAGAGGTACGACGGGCTCGTGGCGGCGTACCAGCGCGTGCAGGCCTTGATCTAGCCAGGGGCGCTTCATCCAGAGTTCATTCCACGTGCGAGTCAGTGTCACTTGGACCCGGTGGCATTCATCCGTGGGAAGTCAGCTCATCCGCTACGCGCAAGAGGCGGCACAGGTGTGCCTGTCCTCAGATGCACCCCAGGCCTGGGAGCGCAGCACCAGAGCGGCCGGCCACGCCGAAGTTGCCGTCACACGCCTTGGCCGTCCCCGGGCCGAGATCATGATCGCCGCCGCGTGGCTGCACGCCGTGGGTGAGTCGCCGGTAGTCCAGCGCACCGGCTTCGCGCCCGTCGACGGCGCCGTGCAACTCCTCGCAGATGGTTGGCCCACACCCGTGGTGAATCTCGTGGCCCACCAGACACAGGCGCGCCTGGTCGCCCCGGCATACGACGCCGTCGAGCGCTTGAGCCTTTTCGAGCGCATCCAGGGCTGGCCGAGTGACATCCTCGACTACGCCATCGTGATGGGCCTGGCCGACGGGGAGGCCTCCGATCCCGAGGTCCGCGTCCGCCTTGCTTCCAAGTCACTGCCCATGACCTTGCGCATCGCCGCCCGCGATCGAAGCGAGCGAGAGCGGCGCCTACGTCGTGCCGTCGATCGAGTGGATGCCGCACTCATCGCGACTCGGACGTCAACTCCTGCAGCAATGTAGTCACTCTCTGGCGGATCTCATCGCGAATGCCGCGCACGGCCTCGATGCCCTGCCCAGCCGGATCGTCCAGGACCCAGTCCTCGTAGCGCTTGCCTGGGAACACCGGGCATGCGTCACCGCAGCCCATCGTGATGACCACATCGGCCTCGCGCACCGAATCAGTCGTCAGCATGGTGGGCAGGGCGCCTGAGATGTCGATACCCTCCTCCGCCATCGCCTCCACCGCGACGGGATTGATCGCATCCTTGGGGGCCGACCCCGCCGAGAGGACATCGACGGCGTCGCCGCCCATGGTCCTCAGGAAGCCGGCGGCCATCTGCGATCGCCCGGCGTTGTGCACGCAGACGAAGAGCACGGTTGGCTTGTCGCTCATGGAGACTTCCTCTCGGGTTGAGTCCCGTCACCGTCATGGACGGGGTACGGCAGGTCAAGCGGCTCAGGGGTGATGCCGCGACGCGGGTAGAGCACCTCCGTGAGAGTCGCGCCGAGCGCGGCACCCAGGATCTGGAAGGCGATGAAGTAGGGCACCGACGCCGGCGAGATGCCAGCGAAGGTGTCAGTCAGGCTGCGTCCGATGGTGACAGCAGGGTTGGCGAAGGAGGTCGATGAGGTGAAGAAGTAGGCCGATCCGATCCAGGCCGGCACCAAGATGGCTCCCAGCCGCCCGTTTCCCGTGCGCGTGAGAGCCCCGATGAGCAACAGCAGGCCGGCCGTCGCCACGATCTCACCGAGCCAGACCGGTCCGCCCTCGCGCACGCGTGTCGATGGCTCCCATGCGGGGAGCTCGAACATCAGATTGGCCAGGGCCACGCCGGAGACTGCACCACCGATCTGAGCCACGATGTAGAGCATTCCCTCGCTCACCCGCATCTCGCGACGCACCATTTCGACGCCGGTGACGCACGGGTTGAAGTGCGCACCCGAAATGGGTCCGAGCATCCAGATGAGAACGCCCAAAGCGGCGACAGTGGACATGGCATTCACGAGCAGGACGACGGCGAGATCGTCGGAGAGCAGGGTCCCCATGATCCCGGACCCGACAACGGCCGCGACGAGGAGGCCCGTGCCGAGGAACTCGGCAGTCAGTCTGCGCCCGAGGACATGCTGGCCCGATGTGGACACAACTACCTCGCGGGTACGCAGCAGGCGCTCTCGGCGCCGTCGATCATCGTCAACGTGGCCCGAGCAGGCTGGGCATCGGCGGGATCGTCGTCCTTGACGACGTACACCTCCCACGGCACACCTGCAGGGTCATGCACCCAGACCTTGTCCTGGAGCGCATGGCAGCACGTGGTGTCACGCTCCTCGAAGGTGGCAAGTCCAGCATCGTGGAGTCTCCGAGTCGCCTCCTCAACCTCAGAGGCGTCGAAGACTTCGACGCCCACGTGGTTGAGGGCTCCCTCGACGCCATGGCCGCGATCCTCGACCTCGATGAGGACGAGCTTGAGCGGCGGGTTGTCGACGGCGAAGTTGGCATAGCCGGGGCGCCGCTTGTGCGGCTCGGTCTTGAGGAGAGCGCTGTAGAAGGCGACGGATGCGTCGAGGTCGCTCACATTGAGGGCCAGTTGCACGCGTGACGTCGAGGTCGGGGCAGAGGGCATGCGAGAACCTTGGCAACTGGATAGATATCTGTCAATATGGATCCGTGCCGTCCGCCGCCCTCGGGTCTCGCCGTCCCACAGCGGGGCCGTCCTGCTGCCCTACGGGTCTCGGCTCGCCCATCGATCGCGGATCGGCGGAGGACCTCGCCGCCCTGCTCAAGGCAGTCGCCGATGCCACGCGGCTGCAGATCCTGGCACTGCTCCGATCGAGCCCGGGATGCGCGGCGTGCGTCTGCGATATCGCCGAGGAGGTGGGACTGAGTCAACCGACCGTCAGCCACCACCTGCGCATCCTCTCGGAGGCAGGCATCGTCGAGTCCGAGAAGCGCGGCTACTGGACGTGGTACTCACTCCGGCGCACCCGCCTCGCCGAGCTGAGCGCCGTACTCATCTAGGGATACGGAGTCCCTCTAGGTCCAGGAGTAGTCTCGACCGGTGTCGAGGCGCGCGGGCACTCCCCCATGGCTGCTGCTCGTCACCCTCGCACTCGTCGCCCTCAATCTGCGCCCTGTCCTCACCGCCATTCCGCCACTGACCTTGGACATCCAGGACGCGACGGGCTGGAATGACACGACAATCGGGCTGCTCACGACCCTGCCGATCGTCATCATGGGCGGGACCGCGCTCATCGTGCCCTGGCTGGCTCAGCGCATCGGGCGGCCGCAGACGGTCTGGCTCGCGCTGCTCCTTCTCGTCGTCGCGAGTGGCGCACGTCTCGCGGGCGGCATCCCGGCCATCCTCTTCATGACGGCCGTCCTGGGAGGCCTCGGCATAGCCCTCGCCTCGGGGCTAGTGCCGGCCATCGTGCGCGAAAGGGTGCCCGGCTCGACCGGCGCAGCCACGGGTCTCTGGACCGCATCCATGTTCATGGGAGCAGCCCTCGCAGCTGCACTCACCGTGCCTATCGGGCTCGCGACCGGGTCATGGCAGTGGGGGCTGGCCTTCTGGTCCATCCCGGCGATCATTGCGCTCGTCCTGTGGACGATCGTCGAGTCCCCTTACCGACGCGCCACACATGACCGCGCCGGTGGCCCAATCTCCCTACTTGCGCTGCCCTGGCGCAACCCGTTGGCCTGGGCGCTCACCGCCTATCTCGCCATCAACTCCGTCGTCTTCTACACGTCACTCGCGTGGATCGCCCCCTCCCTCGACGAGCGAGGGTGGACCACCGAGGAGGGCGGCCTATTCCTCGGCCTCTTCACCGCGTCGCAGATCCTCGCTGCCCTGACGGTCCCGTGGCTAGCCCAGCGCGTGCCCGGGCGGCGGATCGTCTGGACGGTCACGGCGATCGTCACGGCCGCATGCCTACTGAGTCTGGCGTACACGCCGGGGATCCTCACCGCCGCAGTCCTCTTCATCTTCGGCTTTACCAATGCCGGAGGGTTCACCATCGCCCTGTCCGTGATGAGTGAGTTCTCACCTGATGCCCCGTCTGCCGCGCGCCTCACGGCCATGGCCTTCGCTGTGTCGTATTCGCTCGCTGCCATCGGCCCCACGCTGGCAGGAGTCCTCCTTGATGCCGCCGGATCGTGGGCTCAGGTCTACGTCGCCTTGGCCATCATCACCCTGCTTCAGATACCCGCACTTCTCCCACTGCGCAAGGGCACGCTCATCCGCGCATAGAAGTCACGATCGCCGGGGCAGTGGCGAGTAGATGCCGTCGGGGTAGCCCGCCTTGGCTAATAGATCGGCGTACTGAGCCTCGTCGAAGAGTGATGGAGCATCGGGCGCACCATCGGGAAGGCGAGAGACCCACTCCGGGCGGGACCGCCGCACGCCGGTGATGCCGGCGACCCCAGCGAGGATCGGCAGGAAGATGTTCTGCAACCAGATCGGAGGCTTCGTCGCGCGAATATCGTTACGAAATCCCCAGAAGGTGGCACCCAGCTGCAACGGACTCCTGGGTGCACCCTGCGGTGTGTGCGGCAGGTCCGACGAGATGCCCGCGAGCGCGTCGTGCAGCTCGGCTGTCTCCGACGCCGGGTTGAGCTCAACCACGCCACGGACGACGAGCCCGGTCGCATTGTGCTCACTGTGCACGATCCCGGGAGGCACGACGGCGGTCTCCCCCGGCCCCAGCACGAGGCGCTCGGTGCCGACGGCGAGCGTCGCCTCGCCTTCGAGGATCGTGAAGATCTCCGCACAACCTGGGTGTGTGTGGTCGACGATGGTGCCGCCTGGATCGCTGGTCCAGCGGTAGCGCACGACGGCGCCACCACTCTCGCGACCAGTCACGGTGTACTGGATGTGCTCACCCGTCGCAGGATTGAAGGTCGTGCGATAGCGGTTCATCATCATCCCATCCGTCGCTCATACTGACGCGCGACCTCACCTCATCGTGACGGTGACGCTAACAGGATGCCCACGGCATCGCCGAGGTCTTGCGCGACATGTGAAGGATCCCTACTTGGCTGCATGACGTGGCTCAGAACGGTACGCACCAGGAGATCGGCACACATGTCCAGGCGCGAGAGATGGAGACCGTCATAGCCGGTCAGTCTGTCGCGCACGCGCTCGGTCGCCACTGCGATCACCCCGTCCGCCCGTGTCGTGAGGAGCGGGACGAGCTCGGTCTCAGCACCATGTGTCGCCGTGACGATCGCGCGGAGCAGTGGATTCGTCGTCGCCAGACCCAAGACATTGGCGATAGCAGCCTCCGTACCCACACGCACATCATCCGGATGCGAGTCGAAGCCGGCGTCTACCTGGTCGAGGAAGGTGCCGAGCTCCCGAAGGACCATCGCCTCAGCGAGGCGATCACGACTGCCCCACTCGTTGTAGACGGTCTGCCGACTCACCCCGACCCGCTCGGCGAGCGCTGCCATGGTCACATCCGCCCATCCCACCTCGGCGGTCATTTCGGCGGCCGCCGCGAGAATGCGCTCGCCCGTGCCCAGGGTCGCTGTGTCCACCATCAGTCCGCGTGCGTCACGAGGAAGTCGATCTTGTCCCGCACGCCGCAGTCCGGGCAGCACCAGGTGTCCGGGATGGACGCGAACGATGTGCCAGCCGGGAATCCCTCGCGCGGATCGCCGCGACGCTCGTCGTAGACATAGCCGCAGCCGGAGCACTGGGCCGTCACGGGCCCGCCGGTCATGACGGCCACAGCACCCGGATGCGCCTCGACCTGCACCCTCTGCGCCGCGGCCGGGGCGCCCGGGAATCGACGCAGGACTCGCTCGCGCTTGCCCGGCTGGATATTGGCCAGTGACATGTCCCCGTCGTAGTGCGCCGCAACGCGCGCATCCATCACGCGATTCCACATCGGCGGCACCAGCGCGAGCAGGATCATCCCGGCGTAGCCGGTGGGCAGCGCGGGCGCATCCTTCTCATCGCGCAGCGCCTGGTAGCGCCGAGTGGGGTGCGCGTGATGATCGCTGTGACGCTGCAGGTGGTAGAGCAGGACATTGGTCGCGATGTTGTTGGAGTTCCAGCTGTGCCGGGGCTCTACGCGCTCGTAGCGCTCCTTGCCGGGGACTCCCACGATCTGGCGGAGCAGGCCGTAATGCTCGAGGTAGTTGACCGCCTCGAGCAGCGTGAAGCCCACGAACGCCTGGACGAGGAGGTACGGGAGGACCGCCGGGCCCAGCCAGACAATCATCACGGCCCACAGGGCCACGGACATGAGCAGGGAGTTGACCACGTCGTTGCCGATACTGAACGGGTGCTGGCCGCGACGCGAGTATCGGCGCGACTCCAGACGCCAGGCGTTGCTGAATGATCCTGCGACCGTGCGCGGCCAGAAGCGATAGAAGCTCTCGCCCACACGCGAACTAGCCGGGTCATCGGGTGTCGCGACGCGCACATGGTGACCTCGGTTGTGCTCGATGTAGAAGTGCCCGTAGAAGGTCTGCGCAAGAGCGATCTTGGACAGCCAGCGCTCGACACTCTCCTTCTTGTGTCCAAGCTCATGGGCAGTGTTGATCCCGAGTCCGCCAATGAAGCCCACGGTAATGGCTAGGCCGACTCGGTCGAGCGTGCTGATGTCCGCGGTAGCGATGTACCAGAAGGCGACACCGAATCCGACGTACTGCAGGGGCAGGAAGAGATAGGTGAGCCAGCGGTAGTAGCGGTCCTGCTCAAGTGAGCGGATGACGTCATCGGGGGGATTGGATGGGTCGAGCCCGGCACTCCAGTCGATGAGCGGGACGAGACCGAGGATGACGATCGGCCCGAGCCACAGCCACACGCCCCAGCCGGTCGTCGCGTTGAGCGCGACGGCGAGGAAGGGAAGCAGGGGCATGGTGAGGCCGAGGACCCAAAGGAAGCGCTTGGCGTCGCGCCAGGTGCTTGCGGCAGAAATTGGCTCCATGGTTTACAAAACATAGCGCCACGTAAACCTGCCGTCAAGGCCTAGAGGTAACGGAAGATCACCATGCCCCTGAGCTTTCGCCGAGAGCCCGAAGGTGTTGTCCGCGAGATTGACACGCGGCCACGGCGATGGTGATGACGTCAGGCTCGGCGATGCCGGGGTAGGGACTCCTCCGATGTGGCGGCAGCCACGTCAAGAGTCGTCACACCTCAACTCTAAGGACTAGATGACCGCCTCGAGGAAGCGGCGCGTCTCGGGTTGCTGGGGGGCAGTGAACATCTGCTCGGGCGTGCCCTGCTCGAGAATCACCCCGTCGTGGAAGAAGCACATGCGATTGGCGACCTCGCGGGCGAAGCCCATCTCATGGGTGACGACGACCATCGTCGTCGAGTGCGTCTCCGCCAGACGCTTCATCACGGCGAGGACCTCGTGGATGAGTTCGGGATCCAGCGCGGAGGTCGGCTCGTCAAAGAGCATGACCTCCGGTCGCATCGCAAGGGCCCGCGCGATCGCGACGCGCTGCTGCTGGCCTCCAGAGAGCCGGATCGGATGCTGGTCGGCCTTGTCGGCCAAGCCGACTTCATCCAGCAACCGCATGGCATGCTCGCGGACCTCGTTGGCCGACTCGCCCTTGACCCTCAGCGGTGCCTCCATGACGTTGTCGAGCACGGTCATCTGCGGGAAGAGGTTGAACTGCTGGAAGACCATGCCGCAGTGGGTGCGCAGCCTGCGGATCTCCCGGCGACGCCGACGGGTAGGCAGTCCGGCCGCC
>JAULZJ010000085.1:0-1840 GCA_032117435.1 Candidatus Nanopelagicales bacterium
CAACTACCCCGGATCCACCTTCGTCGACATGGAGGACTTCCGCTGCGAGGGCGGCTGGGCCATGGCCAATGCCGAGTTCGAGGCCTCGGGATCCACCTTCCCTACCGTCGTCTTCCTTCGCGCCGAGGGCCAGTTCTGGATTCCCACGACCATCGAGGAGATCTGCGCGACGCCCCAGGCTGAGTCCGACGTGCCCTCCGACATGTACGTCGCAGCGTGCGGAGTGCAGTAGGTCACTACTCTTCGGGGGGAGCGGGACTCGGCGCCCGCACCCTGACCGCCCACGCAACGCATCCCACGACCACAACCGTCGCGATGACGGTGCCCATCGTGATCGTCTCGCCGAGAAGCAGTGCGGACCAGACTAGGGTGAGCGGTGCCTGTAGTTGCTGCACCTGCGCTCCCCGCGCGACTCCCGCCTGGGCCAGCCCGCGATACCAGGCGAAGAAGGCGAGGTAGACCGAGACGACGCCCAGCATCGCCATGCCCCACCAGGCCTGGGCGGTGACCGGTGTCGTCACACCACCCGTGGCGACGATGACGATCGTCAGGGGCAGCGTGATCGGGAGGGCGAAGACCACTACCCAGGAGATGACCTGCCATCCCGGCATCTGCTTGGTCAGCGTGGCGCCCTCCACATAGCACCAGGAGGACGCCACCACCGCACCCGCAATCATCAGATCGGCCACGAGGTTGCCCCCATCGGCGCCGCCGCGAAGAAGGGCGAAGACGGTCAGGGCTGCCGTGCCGCAGGCAGCGGCGATCCAGAACTGGCGAGCGACGCGCTCGTGCGTGCGCAGCACGGCGATCACGGCGGTGACCAGTGGCATGACGGCGGCGATGACGGCTGCATGAGCAGCGGTGGTGCGCTCAAGGGCGAGTGCGATGAGGATCGGCCAGCCGAAGATCGCACCCGCCATCGTGTAGATGATGGGCTTGACCTGGTCACGTCTCGGCCAGGGCACGCGCTTCACCGAGAGCACTACCGCAGCGAGCGCTCCGGCGATGACCGCTCGCCCCGTGGCCGTGAGGACCGGCGAGAAGCTCTCGAGCGCCCACACCGTCCAGGGCAGCGAAAAGGAGAAGCCCACGACGCCGAGCAGTGCGATGGCCAGCCCCTGGCGCTCTCGCGTCGACGTCACCGCCGCACCCTACTTCGGCCGCTACCGTGACGGTGTGGCAGCGATCTGGGATCTCAACGCCGATCTCGGCGAGGGCGATCCCGAAATGGACGCGCGCTTGCTGCCCGTCATCACGAGCGCCAATGTTGCATGCGGCGCTCACGCGGGCGACGACACGTCGATGTCGCTTATCTGCGCAACAGCTGCCGAACTCGGGGTAACCGTCGGAGCCCAGGTGTCCTACGTCGATCGCGAGGGGTTCGGTCGTCGACGGCTCGATGTGCCCGCGCGCATCCTTCGCGAGCAGCTCGCCGCACAGATCAGCGTCCTGGACGGCCATGCTCGTGCGGCGGGGACCTCGGTCGTCTACGTCAAACCGCACGGTGCGCTCTACCACGCTGCCGCGGTCGACCCGGTGATCGCCGACGTCGTCATGGACGCCGCGCAGGGCCTGCCCGTGCTCACCCTGCCCCACGGCGCGCTCGTCGAGGCAGCGCGGCATCGCGGGGTCGACGTGCATGCGGAGGCGTTCGCAGACCGCGGCTACGCCGCCGATGGAGCACTCGTGCCGCGCAGCCATCCCCGCGCCCTGCTGGCATCGAACGATGAGGTCATCGCCCGCGTCCACAGACTCGTCAGCCGAGGCGAGATTGTCGCCGAGGATGGCAGCGTGGTGAGAGTCGACGCGCGCAGCATCTGCGTGCACTCGGACACCCCGG
>JAULZJ010000086.1:0-1659 GCA_032117435.1 Candidatus Nanopelagicales bacterium
GGCATGCCTCTTGCGGCGGTTGAACAGGCCCATGAGTCCAGTCTTGCAGGAGCCCCAGCGCCCGGCATGGGACCCGCGGACGGCGGAGCCCAGCCCTAGTCGTAGGCGGGTGGGGGCTCACCGCGCTCATGCAGGGGATCGACGTACGAAGGATAGGCATGACCTGACGCCGTCGACACCCAGCGCGCGCGACCGTCGTCATCGGCATCGATCATGAAGTGGCCCGCAGTCACGGCCAGATGATCAGGACCGCACACCATGTGGAGATTGGCCGGCGTGGTGTTGCGGCCATCGAAGTCCACGGCATGGTCGACCTGCGCCTCGCTCGCAGGGCGACCACAGGTGTCCGCCGTGCATGTGACGTCCCGGCCCGCGATCAGGTCGCGCAGGGCCGCAGTGGGGCGGTACCTCACCGTGCCGGCATCGATGATCCGGCGTGAGGAGTCGTCCAGCATCCAGCGCCGCCAGGAGTCGGCATCGGCGAGGATCTCGCGGGCGATGGGTGCTGGGACCCACCCATATCCGGGCACGTAGCCCGGCTCGTCCGCCAGATGCAAGGCTGTCGCCGCATCGACGATCACGGCGGCCTGCTGGCGCGGGCGACTCCCCGTGGTCCCGGCATGCGGGATCCGCCAGGGATCCGCTCCCGCACGCGATGCGCCACTCGTCGCGGTCGGATGATCCAGGATGGTCGGCCCGGAGACGACGATGGTCGGCGAGATCGCGGACGGATGCTCGGCAAGGTTGCCAGCGTCATCTCCATGACCACTGTGGACAACTGCACCGGCCCCGCCATGGACAACTGCACCGTTCCCAGCGTGAACAATTGCACTGGGCCCGAGCACGGCATACAGGCGATCGATGGCCGACACTGCCGCGTCGAATCGCAGAGCTCCGATCGAGCAGGACACCCCAGCCCCCTGCTCCCGCAGTGCCTGCTTGCGCGCGAGCGCGAGGGCATGGACCTGCCGAGATGCCTGGTACACCGCCTCGTAGGGACCCGTGATGGATAGGCGTGCCTGGCCGTCCTTGAGCGCATAGACGGTCACGTCACGCTCCTGCGATCGCTCACGGGTGCGTCCTGCCATCCCCGCGGCATCGCGCTTGGCGAGGGACTTGCGCAAGCGATCCGTGAGTCGGCGCGGATGATCGGTGGCGGCATGCGGCAGGACGTCGTCGAGGACCTGCTCGCGCAGGGGAGAGGGGACGTCGATCAGCTCCCGCTCCATCGCACGCAGGTGGCCGTACCCCCAATGACCCACCCAGGCCTCGCCCACTGCCCGAGGCATCGCCTCCACGAGCAGGCGGGCGGAGTCGATACGTCGACCAGCAGTGCGGGGGGACACGCGCGTGGCGAGGCTGACCTCGAGTGCGATGGCCCGCTCGCGCACCTCCCATGCCTCATCGCGCACCCGGGCGGACAGGGACTGGCGCTCGGCGTCCGAGAGGTCGCGACCCCCGGCCTCGGTGACCTCCCGTCGGACGTGCTCATCCACCTCGGCCTCGGGCCAGCCGGAGGTCGGACCGGCGACCGCTGCTGTCGCGATGGTCTGGAAAGCCTCGAACCACGCGGCGCACGCGGTCACGTGTCGGAGGTAGGTGATCCGATCATGCGCACACAGATGCGCGACGTCGATGCGCTCCAGGAGGGAGAGGGCG
>JAULZJ010000087.1:0-4711 GCA_032117435.1 Candidatus Nanopelagicales bacterium
AATGCTTCTACACCACGCCCATCAAGGCGCTGTCCAACCAGAAGTTCCACGACCTCGTCGAGCGCTACGGCCCGGATCGGGTAGGGCTCCTCACGGGAGACAACTCCATTAACGGCGAAGCCTCAGTAGTGGTGATGACCACCGAGGTCCTGCGCAACATGATCTACGCGGGCTCGAACACTCTCGAGCAGCTGGGTTTCGTGGTCATGGACGAGGTTCACTACCTGGCGGATCGTGCGCGCGGCCCCGTCTGGGAGGAAGTCATCATCCACCTGCCGGAGGGCATCCAGCTCGCGGCGCTCTCGGCCACCGTGAGCAACGCCGAGGAGTTCGGCGAATGGTTGGCAACTGTGCGCGGCGAGACGGAGGTCATCGTCGACGAGCATCGACCCGTGCCACTGTGGCAGCAGGTCATGGCCGGCGAACGTCTGCTCGACCTATTCGTCGATGCCGATCACCAACGTGTCAACCCCGAACTCCTGAGGCTCTCGCGCGAATCTGCGAGATGGCCCGAGCAGCGGCGTCGGGGCAGACGTACGCAGCGCGACAGACTGACGCCCTGGCGGACCGATGTGGTGACGCTCCTGCACGATGACCACCTGCTACCAGGTATCACGTTCATCTTCAGCCGCGCAGGGTGCGATGGAGCCGTGCAGCAATGCCTTTCGGCGGGGCTCATGCTGACGACACCGGCGGAAC
Source organism: Candidatus Nanopelagicales bacterium (assembly GCA_032117435.1). Classification (GTDB taxonomy): domain Bacteria; phylum Actinomycetota; class Actinomycetes; order S36-B12; family S36-B12; genus Mxb001. Next base: position 700 of record JAULZJ010000087.1, read on the forward strand.
GCAGGGAAATCGAGGAGCTCGTGGACGCGCGCACGGCCGAGCTCCCATTGGAGGATCTGGGCGCGCTGGGCTACGACACCTGGCGCGAGGGCCTGCGTCGCGGCATCGCAGCACACCATGCGGGACTCCTCCCGATTTTCAAGGAGGTCGTGGAGACGCTCTTCCAGCGGGGGCTTATCAAGATGGTCTTCGCAACGGAGACCCTTGCGCTCGGCATCAACATGCCCGCACGAACCGTCGTCCTCGAGAAGCTCGTGAAATGGAACGGGGAGAGCCATGTGGACATCACCCCTGGGGAATACACCCAGCTGACCGGGCGCGCCGGCAGGCGCGGCATCGATGTCGAGGGGCATGCGGTGGTGGTCTGGCATCCCGGCCTGGATCCGCAGGCACTGGCCGGGCTCGCCTCGACACGTACCTACCCGCTGCGCTCGAGTTTCCGACCCTCGTACAACATGGCAGTGAGCCTGATCGCACGCATGGGTCGCACCGCGGCGCGTGACATCCTCGAAACCTCCTTTGCGCAGTTCCAGGCCGATCGCGGTGTCGTCGCCCTTGCCGCTCAGATCCGGCGCAACGATGAGGCCTTGCAGGGTTATCGGGAGTCCATGCGATGTCACCTGGGGGACTTCGAGGAGTATGCGGAGTTGCGCCGTCAGCTCAGCGATATCGAGCGCGGGGCGTCGCGGGATCGGCAGCGGCGCGACCGTGCGCACATCGAGGACTCACTGCGCTCCCTGCGCGCGGGTGACGTGGTTGCTGTGAGCCAGGGCCGACGCATCGCTCCCGCCGCTGTGGTCGACGTCGACGACGCGGGTTTGGGGGCGCCGCCTCGCGTCGTCCTCGTCACCCTCGACCGCCAGGTGCGGCGTCTGGGTGCGGGGGAGATGCACGCACCACTCCACGCGATCGGGCGCCTGCGCATCCCCAAGGGCTTCTCGGCACGTTCGGCGTCTGACCGCAAGACGCTCGGGGACAGGCTCAGGGCCTTCGTCGATGAGGCCAGCTCCTTCCGACCTAATCGCAAGCCGCGCGGCGAGCCCGATGAGGCAGCCCATTCGTTGCGCGGCCGCATGCGCCAGCATCCGTGCCATGGGTGTGCTGATCGTGAGAGCCACGCACGATGGGCCGAGAGGTACCACCGCTTGCTTCGTGAAACCGAATCAATGCAGCGCCGCGTGGACTCGCGCACGACCAGCGTGGCACGTCAGTTCGACCGCATCTGCGACCTGCTGCTCGAGACGGGCTATCTCGACGGTGACGCATCGGCGCCGCGGGTGACCGCTCGGGGTGAGCTGCTCGCCGGCGTCTACTCCGATGCCGATCTCCTCGTGGCACAGGCGATCACGGAGGGGATGTGGGATGACCTCCCACCGCCGGAGCTCGCGGCCATGGTCGGCGCGATCGTCTACGAAGGACGACAGCGGGACGAGAGCCCCCGGCTCCCCGGTGGTCGCGTGCGGGAGGCGGCGAAGTCGCTCATCGAGTTGGCGGCCGAAGTCGAGGAGGTCGAGGAGCGGTTCCAGGTGCCGCGGCAGCGTGAGCTCGACCTCGGATTCGTCTGGCCCCTTCACGCCTGGGCGCAGGGCGGTCGTCTCGCCACGATCCTGGAGCAGTCGGAGATGGCGGCGGGCGACTTCGTTCGATGGTGCCGACAGGCCATCGACCTGCTGGATCAGATTCGCGAAGCGGTGGGGAGCGATCATGTGCTCAGCGGGACGGCGCGCAGGGCCCGGGATCTCATCGATCGCGGGATCATCGCCTATTCCGCGACAGCCTGAAGTGCCCCGAGGAGTCGACGCGTCGGCGCCTCGACGCCCCACGTGGTCGCGAGGTGAAGGCCTTCGGCCACGCGGGCGGCGAACTCCGGGCGCGGCGACCGGTCCGGCTGGTGTCCGAGCCGGACGATGCGCTCGGCGGCGAGCAGGGCGATGCGCGCATCGATGAGCTTGCGCCGGATGGCCGGAGTCATCGGGCGCGTGGTCGCGGGGTCATCTGCCGCGCCAAGGATCTCGGGGAGACCGCCGTATGCCGTGACGAGCGCCACCGCGGTCTTCTCGCCGATGCCCGCTGCGCCAGGTAGGCCGTCCGACGGATCGCCCCGCAGGATGGCCAGATCGGCGTATCTCGCGGGAGGCACCCCGTAGCGGGCTTCGGCAGCGATGGGGTCGAGGGTGACCCAGGGCTTGCCACCACGGCTAGCCGAGCTCCCGCCCGTGTAGAGGAGCGTGACCCGGTCATCGACGAGCTGCACAAGGTCCCGATCGCCCGAGGCGATGTCGACAGGTCCCGGCATGATGGCGCTCAGATCTGCGATCACGTCGTCAGCCTCCGCATCGGCGGCGCCGACGACGGGCACCCCCAGCAGGGGGAGGAGCTCCCGCAGCAGATCAACCTGTGGCGCGAGAGTGTCGGGCAGGTCCTCGCCAGCAGTCGCACCCTCCGAGTCGACGGCGACCCGATGGGTCTTGTACGAGGGGACGAGCTCCACGCGCCACTGCGGCCGCCAGTCGTCGTCCCAGCACGCGATCACCGGGGAGCTACCGCGCGCAGCGATCATCGAGGCCACGGTGTCGAGGAAACCGCGCACCGCGTTGACGGGTGCACCCTCCGGAGACACGATCGATTCCGGAAGCGCGAAGTACGCCCGGTAGTACAAGGACGCGGAGTCGAGGAGGAGGGCTGGCGAGACAGTGTCGGACACGGCCCCATCGTGCCGCGGAGGGCAGGGCAGCACTCGGCGGGGTAGCGTGGCGCCATGGCCAACCTCCCGGCGCACGCACCCACCATCGACGTAGGCCAACGCCTAGGTGATGCTGCCCGTCTCGCGCGTCAGGCGGGATGGGATGCCCTCCTCATCACCCCTGGTCCCGATCTGCGATACCTCACCGGATACGACGCCGTGCCGCTCGAGCGATTGACGTGCCTGGTGGTCCCGAGTGACGGTCAGCCCATCCTCGTCGCACCCCTGCTCGAGCGGGCGGCGGCATCGGCGAGTCCGCTGGCGGCAGCGGGCATCGAGATCGTGACGTGGGGCGAGACCGACGATCCCTACGCACTCGTCGCCGGACTCGTGGCCGGTGCGCGGCAGGTGGGGATCGACGATCACATGTGGGCGGTCAAGGCCCTGAGCCTGCGGGCAGCCATGCCGTCAGCCGAGCAGAGACCTGCCGGGTCCATCCTGGAGCAACTGCGCATGCGCAAGTCGCCCGACGAAGTGTCGGCCCTCCTCGCTGCGGGGCGCGCCATCGACTGGGTGCATGAGCAGGTGCCCGGTCTGCTGCGGGCGGGACGCACCGAGCGCGAGATCGGCCGGGATATCGCGGCTCTCATACTCGAAGCGGGCCACGTGAGAGCGGACTTCGTGATCGTGGCCTCGGGACCCAACAGCGCCAGCCCCCACCACGAGGTGTCCGATCGCGTCCTGGTTGCCGGTGATCCAGTGGTCGTCGATATCGGGGGCACGATGCCCGACGGTTACTGCAGCGACGAGACTCGCACCTATGCCCTGGGAGATCCCGGTGTGGACTATATGCGCGCCTATGGCGTCCTGCAGCGCGCTCAGAGCGACGCAGTCGCGGCCGTGCGGCCCGGTTTGCCGTGCGAGCAGATCGATGCCATCGCCCGGGGCATCTTGACCGACGAGGGCCTCGGGGAGTTCTTCATCCATCGCACCGGCCATGGCATTGGGCTGGAGACCCATGAGGAGCCCTACATCGTCTCGGGCAATGTCCTACCCTTGGAGCAGGGCATGGCGTTCAGCGTCGAGCCCGGCTTCTACGTCGAGGGCCAATGGGGGGCACGAATCGAGGACATCGTGGCCTGCGGCAGCGAGGGTCCTGTGCTCATGAATCACCGACCGCGTGACCTCGTCGTGGTCGACTAGGAGACCCGATGGATGTCATCCGCATGCTGCCAACGCAGGACGCCGAGGATCTGCTCGCACTCACGCGCGAGATCTCGGCTTCGGAGCTCGCCCCGCGGGTGGCTTCGGCCGAGGAGTCGGCACGAT
>JAULZJ010000088.1:0-11793 GCA_032117435.1 Candidatus Nanopelagicales bacterium
TGATCTCGTGAGTGCTCTGGCATCCCTCGGGCTCGTGCGCGAACGCCCCGGGGATGTCCGCGGCGTCGGGCGGCCTTCGCTCGTCGTGGAGCCGGTGCCCATGTCCGTCGCCGTCCTCGCCCTCGACCTGCGTGTGGAGCGAACCGTCGCCGCGCTGGTCGGACTGGGTGGCGAGGTCTTCGCCCGGGCCGAGCGGCGCCATCTCGAGGGTGAGCGCGAGATCCTCATCGACGAGGTGACGCAGGTGAGTCAGGAGGTACTGCACGCCATGCCACAGGGGACCTCGCTCGTGGGCACCTGCGCTGGTGTGCCCGGGGTGGTCCGCGTCAAGGACGGGCTAGTGCGCTTCGCACCCAACCTGGGCTGGACCGATGTACCCCTGGGTGACCTGCTGCGCGAGCGCATCGGAGGTGGCCGTGGGGAAGTCAGCATCCGCAACGATGCCGACCTCGGTGTACTCGCCGAGCACCTTCGCGGGAGTGCCCGCGGCAGCAGCACCGTGCTCTACCTCGCCGGGGACATCGGTGTCGGCGGTGGCGTCTTCGTCGACGGGCGCCCGCTCATCGGTGCCGGAGGATATGGCGGGGAAGTCGGTCACATGCGAGTCAATCCGCAGGGGAGAGTCTGCCGTTGCGGCTCGCGGGGCTGCTGGGAGACCGAGATCGGCTTCGCAGCATTGACTCGCGCCACGGGGCTCGACGCGACCCTCGCCGAACTCGTCGATGCGGCCGGGCGCGGGGACCCAGCGGTCCTGGCGGCCTTCGAGTCCGTGGCCGATTGGCTGGGCATCGGTCTGGCCAATCTCGTGAACATGCTCAATCCGCAGGCGATCGTGCTGGGCGGGCATCTGGGTGAGTTGTACTCCATCGTAGGACAGCACGTGGATGCCCAACTCGATAGGGCGCTCCCCGCGGCACGCGATCTCGTGCGCATCGCCTCATCCGAGCTAGGTGGCGACGCGACGCTCGTCGGTGCCTCCGAGGTCGCCTTCACGACCCTCCTCGAGGATCCCGTGAGCCTGCTGCGCGATAGTGCCGCGAGCTGAGCCCCGTCGCAGTCAGCGATTCACGTGGGCTGCGGGCGGATCGAGGGCGACGGCAACACCGAGGCGGCCTGACTCGTGCGCGGCCTCGATCACGCGCAGGTCCTGGATGACATCGCGGGGATCGACGGGCGCCGCCGCCTCTCCTCGCAGGGAGGCAGCCACCGCTCGGTAGTAGGCAGGCCAGTCGCCGCGCTCGCGCGCATGCGGGCGGGGTGCGTCGGTGCCGGTGACGATCAGGGCGTCGTCTGCCTCCACGCCCCAGTCGGCATCCCCCGGGGTGCGCCCGGCTCTGAGGGCATCCTCCTGGGTATCGAGGCTGTCGATCCACAGTCCACCGCCGGTGCCGAGGAGGCGCAGCCTCGGCCCGACGAATGCGGATGCCGAACTGACGCTGAGGATGCTCACGGCTCCGGAGACGTGCTCGAGGAGCACCTGGGTGTCGTCGTCGGTGGCGACACCGGGTCGGACCCGACGTACGCTCGCGAAGACCCGATCGACGGGGCCGAGCAGATGGATCGCCTGGTCGATGAGGTGCGCGCCCAGGTCGTAGAGCAAGCCGGGCAGGTCCTCCGCCGGACCGTCCTCGCGCCATCCCCCCTTGGGTGTGGGACGCCAGCGCTCGAAGCGCGACTCGAGTCGATGCGGTGCGCCGACGAGGCCGTCGTCGATGGCGCGACGTGCGGTGAGGATCTCGGAGTCCCAGCGTCGATTCTGGAAGACATGGAGCTGGCGGCCCTGTGCGGTCGCGAGGTCGAGCAGTGCCTGGGCCTCGCCCGCGGAGCCTGCGAGCGGCTTGTCCACCACCACGTGCATGCCCGCCTGGAGCGCGGCGGTGGCCTGGGGCACGTGAGCGGAGTTGGCCGTGGCCACGACAGCGAGATCGACGCCACTGGCCCAGGCTTGCTCCGGAGCCTCGAGGACCGCGACGCCGGGTAGGTCGGCGCGCACCTGAGCCTGTCGCTCAGGATGCGAGGTGACGACCGCGACGAGCTCGAGACCGGGATCGGCACCGATCAGGGGCGCATGGAAGACGCGACCGGCCAGGCCGTAGCCCAGGAGAACGGTCCGCAGCGTCACGCGGCACTAGCCCCAGTAGACGTAGACACGCGTGCCGACCGAGACCTGGTCGAATAGCCAGGCGACACCCTTGAGGTCGGCGACGTTGACGCACCCGTGCGAGCCGCCACCGGGGTAGTAGCCGCTCGCGGCGAAGGTGGGGGAGTAGTGAATCCCGATATCACCGGTGAAGAAGAGCGCATAGGGCATGGGCACACGGGGTGCGTTCGGGCCGTTGATGCCCGAGGTGGCGTACCGGTCCCTGTAGTAGACACGGAAACTGCCTGTCGGCGTATCCAGCCCGGGGACTCCGAAGCGCACATCGAGTGTCTGCACGACCTTGCCCTTGCGGACCAGGCGCATGAGTTTGGCGGTCTTGTCGATGCAGACGACCTGGCGCTCCTCACGGCATGCCTTCGGGAGCTTGCCGACGTTGTCACCCACCTTGTCGAGCATCTTCCAGGTGTCCTTGTTGATCTTGCCGTTGATGGGCAGGAAGAACTTCCTCTGGAACTGCTTCACTGCGGCCATCGTCGATCGGCCGAAGAAGTCGTTGTCCATCTCCTTCTCGCGCATGTCGTACCCGAGCCAGGTGAGGCGATAATGCGCCTTGTGAACCAAGGCACCCTTGTCGCCGTAGACGAGGGGGATTTCCTTGGGTACGGCCGTCTCGGCGGATGCCGCACCGGCGCCGACCATGGGTAGTACGGACAGGGTGAGTGCCGCGGCGCTCACTGCGGCGATCCAGCGAAGGTTCATGGCTCCTCGGCAGTTCCGGTGGACGGCTACCTACGGTACCCGTTTCACGGCAGGATCGGGGGGTGAACCCAGGTCAGGGCAAGGCCACTGCTCGCTCCGGCGAGGCCGCACGCATGGCCGAGTGCGGTGAGTACCGCTTCGGCCCCGAGGAAGCCGGCCCGTGGTACCTCTGGGGGCCCTACCTCGCCGAACGGGCCTGGGGCACCGTCCGCGAGGACTACTCCGACGATGGCGATGCGTGGCGCTACCTCCCCTACGACGCCGCACGGTCGAGGACCTTCCGGTGGAGCGAGGACGGCATCCTCGGCTTCTGCGACCTGAATCAGGATCTGGCGTTCTCCCTCGCCATGTGGAATGGCCGTGACGGGCACATCAAGGACAGGTTCTTCGGCCTCGATGGCTGGCAGGGCAACCATGGCGAGGATGCCAAGGACTACTGGTGGTACGACGATGCCACCCCGTCGCACGCCTGGCTGCGCGCTCACTACCACTATCCCCAGGCTGCCTTCCCGTATGACCAACTCGTCTCCGTCAATGGCTCGCGCACGCGCCAGGACCCGGAGTTCGAGTTGCTGGACACGGGAGTCTTCGAGGGCGATCGCTATTGGGTGATCGATGTGGCCTATGCCAAGAACGACCCCACGGACACCTCGATCCGTGTCCGCGTCACCAACGCGGGGCCCGAGACCGACACCCTGCACCTGCTACCCACCGCCATTTTCCGTGACACCTGGTCGTGGGGAAAGGGACGTCCCGTGCCGCAATTCGCGCTGGATGCCGGCAGCATCGTGGCCGACCACTGGCGGCTGGGCACGTACCACCTCGACGCAGCGCTTGCCTCGGATGGATCCGAGCCGCAGGCGCTCTTCTGCGACAACCGCACCAACACCGAGCGCATCTTCGGCACGCCACTCGATCGTCCCTATCCCAAGGACGGGATCAATGATCATGTCGTGCACGGCAGCGACACCGTCAACCCTGACCATCAGGGCACCAAGGCCGCCTGGCACTACGTCCTCACGGTGCCTGCGGGCGAGACTGCGGAGGTGCGCCTGCGGCTGTGGTCGCCGAGCGATGGAGGCTCCGGACTCGGCGGGTCGGCGCAGCCGGCCGTGTCTGAGCACCCTGGTTGGGCTGAGTCGCGCTTCGACGACCTCATGGCGCTGCGTGAGGGCGAGGCCGACGACTTCTACGCCGGGCTGACTCCTCTGGGCGCGACGACGGAGCAGGCGGACATCATGCGCCGCGCCTTCGCCGGCATGATCTGGTGCAAGCAGTTCTTCCGCTACGACGTATCCCGCTGGCTCGATGGTGATCCGACTGAGCCGACACCTCCTCGCGGACATGCGCTGAGTCGCAACGACCACTGGCGTCACCTGGATGCCTACGACATCATGTCCATGCCCGACTCGTGGGAGTACCCCTGGTTCGCTGCCTGGGATCTCGCCTTCCATACGGTCGTCTTCGCCCACATCGATCCGGAGTACTCGAAGTACCAACTGCTGCTGATGCTGCGCGAGTGGTACATGCACCCCAATGGCGCATTGCCGGCGTACGAGTGGAACTTCGACGATGTCAATCCGCCCGTGCACGCCTGGGCGGCGATCCGCGTCTTCGAGATCGATGGTGCCCGCGACCTGGATTTCCTCGCCCGCGTCTTCCAGAAGCTCCTGATCAACTTCACCTGGTGGGTCAACAAGGTGGACAAGGAGGGCAACAACGTCTTCGAGGGCGGCTTCCTCGGTCTGGACAACATCGGCCCGATCGATCGCTCGCATCTGCCTGAGGGCTACGTCATCGAGCAGGCCGATGGCACCTCCTGGATGGCCTTCTACGCCCTGATGATGCTGCGCATGGCGATCCGGCTCGCGCCGCACGACGACGCCTACTCGCCGATGGCACTGAAGTTCCTCGAGCACTTCGCCACCATCACCGATGGCATGGCCACGGTCGGTCTGTTCGACACTGAGGATGGCTTCTTCTACGACCAGCTCGTCCGACCGGACGGCACGCGCGATCCCATCCGCGTGCGATCCCTCGTTGGGGTGATCCCGGTGCTCGCCGGTGCCTACATCGACCAGAGCACGCGATTTGCCGCGTCACCGCGCTACCAGCGTCGTCTTGCGGACTTCCTGCGTAGGCGCGGGGTCGATCACGAGGCGAATCTTCAGGAGCACGGGGCGGGCTTCCTTCAATTGCGTCGCGGACCCGAGGGCGACAAGGCCCTGCTCACGGTCGTCGATCCGGATCGACTGCGCCGTGTGCTCCTCGAGGTGCTGAGCGAGGACTCCATGCTGTCGCCCTATGGGCTGCGCTCGGTTTCCAAGCGCCTCGAAGGAGCGCCGTACCAGATCAACGTCGGCGGCCAGGAGTACGGCATCGACTACGAGCCGGCGGAGTCGACCACCCCGATTTACGGAGGCAACTCGAATTGGCGGGGACCGGTGTGGTTCCCGATCAATCACCTCGTCATCGAGGCCCTGGAGCGCTATCACCTCTATCTGGGGGATGACTTCACGGTTGAGTGCCCCACCGGCAGTGGGGTGATGATGAGCCTCAATGAGGTGGCGGACGAGATCAGGCGTCGACTGATCTCGATCTTCGAGGAGGGAGCGGATGGGTCTCGCCCGGTCTTCGGTGGATCGGAGCGCTTCCAGCGTGACCCGCGCTGGCACGATCCGCTCTTCTACGAGTACTTCCATGGCGACAATGGCGCGGGACTGGGGGCGTCGCATCAGACGGGTTGGACGGGGCTCGTGGCCGATCTCATCATCGGTCGCAAGGGCTGACCTTCGACTTCGGGAATTCGCCATTGCGCACGCGCGAGGCCGATTCCCGGCACCTGACGTGCGCAATTGCCTGGAGTCGAAGCTATCTCGCGCGGGCGAGTGCGGTCACCGCCTCGATCTCGGCGATAACCCCGGCAGGGTCCTTCACGATCCGCTCCCACGTGAATCGCAAGACCATCCACCCCCTGAGGATGAGCATGTTCTGTCGCTCTCTGTCCCGCTCGAAGGAGCGTCGATCCGAGTGAAACGCGCGCCCGTCGACCTCGATGGCGATCATGAGGCCCGGGTCCGCGAAGTCGATCTCGGCGAGGACTCGACCGGCGTCATCGCGAACGGCGTAATTGGCGGTCCAATTGCCACTGGTGCGACGCAGGAGCGCTCCCATACGCTGCTCGGCTTCCGATCTCGAGCCGGATGCGGCGCGCGCACTCAGGTCACGGAGGCGACGTTGACCACGACTGCCCACGCCTGCCCGCTTCGCCACCGCCACATCGAGATCCGCTGGCCCGATCCATCGCCGCTGCAGTGCCAGATCCAGCAAATCCCGTGACCCGCCTGCCGATCGGTTGATCAATGTGTCGATCAGCGCGTCGAGCCGGGGGGCCAACGGTGGGAGGCCCTGCAGGGTCACGATGTCGGGTGACTGACGACGCAGGACACGCAGGTCAAGGTCAATCGACGCCCGCCTATCCGAAGGATTCAGCGCGAGATGATCCGCACCGGGCACGTCCCAACCCTGGAGGCGCATCGCGACCGGTCCGCTCACGGCCGATTGAAGCCCCGTGTGGAGGTGGATGACCCAAGCAGTGGCGGCATCGTCGGCTCGATGAAGGTCGCGAATGATGAGCACCCGGCCCAGTCGCATCCAGCTCCCCCGGTCGGTGCGAGTGCGGATGGTGCGATGCGTGAAGCCAGCCCCCAGCGCCTCCTCGACACTGACGACACCCGCTCTCGTGCGTGCGAGATCCCTCAACCTGCATTCATCACCGGGCATCGGGCCAGGATGAGGACTTTTGGGGCTGTGCTGCTGAAGCTATCCACAGGGATACGTGGTCGGCGAAGGGGATTGTGCGGCTAGAAGGCCGAAAAGCGGCCTCCCACGTGCGCAATGCAGCAGAGACGGAGGGCTTACGCCGTCTCGCGCGGGCCGATGGCAGACTCGAACCAACGCGGGCTGGTCGACGCCGGCGGGTAGAAGAGAGTGCGCTGCAGGATGAGGCTCGGTCCGGACCTGGCGGAGGAGGCAGCGAGCGCGGCGCGCAACTCGTCCGCATCAGCCACCTCGGCGAAGTCGATGCCGAAGGCGCGCGCCAGCATCGGCCAGTCAGGGGTGACCAGGTCCACGCCGCGCTCCGGATGGCCGAAGACCTGCTGGTCGAAGCGCAGCATCCCGTAGCCGCCATCGTCGACGACGAGCAGCGTCACAGGCAGTTGCTCTTGCACGAGCGCGGCAAGCTCACCGAGGGCGAACATCGGACCGCCATCGCCGCACACTGCGAGCGTGGGCACACCCGCAGCCGCGGGCCCGATCGCCGCGGGGAGGGCGTAGCCCAGGGTGCCCCAGCCCACCGGATTGAGAAGTCGCCGCGGCCGCGGCTGACGGCCGTGGCTGCTCGTCCAGTAGCCGGGGATGCACATGTCGGTGACGATCGCGCCCTCGTCGGGCCAGGTGTCGATCGCCGTCACGAAGTCGATTGCGGGTGCCGTCCGCTCATCGGCCCGCAGTCGCGCCTGCACGCGATCGCGCACGTCCGTGGGCGCCCAGGGGGACCTCGGTGCCGCCGGGAGCAAGGGAAGCAGCGTGTCGATGCCCGCCACGAGATCCGCCTGGACGAGCAGGTCCCAGTCGGTGGTGCGTGCGACTTCGTCGCCGAGGGTGATCGCCGCCCGCCGTGCTGGCAGCGACATCTTCCAATTCTTGGTGTGCATCGCGTCGAAGCCACTGCCCACCACGAGCAGCAGATCGGCGCTTCCGATGAGCTGGTCCACCTCCGGCTCGTGGGTGGATGTCTCGATGGCGAGCGGATGCCCTGACATGACCCCACGGCCGGCGTACGTCGTGACGACGGGTGCGCCGAGCCTCTCGGCGAGAGCCCGCACCGCTACCTCGCCCGCGACACCGGCCTGCGCGACGCCACCGCCGGACCAGATGACGATGCGAGGCGCGCTGGCGAGCAGATCCGCGAGCGCGTCGACCTGGGCGGCCGCGACTGGAGGCTGCGCCGGCGTCGGCATCGATGGCAACGGACCGGCCCACAGCGCGTTGAGGATGTCGGACGGGATGCCGACGTACGCCGGCCCGCGCGGTGCCGACATCGCAAGCTCCATCGCCTCGGCAATGCCGAGGAGCGCATCTTCGGCGGAGGTGGCCGTGCTCGCCGGACGGCCGAGCGCGGCGAAGGGCGCTGCCTGATCGCCCATCTCGTGCAGGATGCCGCGAGGGCCCTCGGGTGAGCGCAGGGCAGTCGAGACGTCGCTGGAGATGAGGAGCACCGGTACGCCGCTCACCGCGGCTTCCCCGAATGCGGCGAGGCCGTTCATCGCCCCGGGCCCCGTCGTCGTGAGAGCCACCCCGAGCCTGCCGGTCGCACGGGCGTAGCCGTCGGCCGCATAGACGCAGGCTTGCTCGTGTCGGACTCCCACGATCCGCACGGGAGTCTCTGCGGACCAGAAAGCCAGGTTGTGCACGCCCGGCAGTCCGAAAGCCACCTCGACGTCGTGCGCAGCCAGCATCTCCAGGATCGCCGTGCCGACCGTGCGCGCTTCGCTCACGGCCCAACCCTGTCAGATCGCACCCGGTGTCCTCGCCCGGGCGGTCGGTCACGCCCGCTGGCCGGGCAGGCTGCCTCCGCTGGCTCCTGGCCGAGTGGCAGGATCGTCGCATGGCCACCTACACCTCGCGCAATCCCGCCCGCTTCGACGATGTCGTCACGGAGGTGCCGCTCGCGACGAGTGCCGATGTGCTCTCCGCCTGCCAGGTCGCGCACGCGGCGCAGGGCGGCTGGGCCGGGGTGCCGGCCCCCGCGCGCGGTCGTGTGATCGCCCAGGTGGGTCGCCTCTTCGAGTCCAACAAGGAGGCGCTCTCGCGCCTGGTCACGCGCGAGATGGGCAAGGTGTACGCCGAGGCACTGGGCGATGTCCAGGAGGTCATCGACACGTGCGACTTCTTCCTCGGAGAGGGGCGCCGCCTCTACGGTCAGACGATCCCCAGCGAGATGCCCGACAAGCAGCTCTTCACCTTCCGCGTGCCCGTCGGCACGGCGATGATCATCACGGCGGGCAATTTCCCCGCCGCGGTGCCTTCCTGGTACATCATCCCCGCGCTCGTCACCGGCAACACCATCGTGTGGAAGCCCGCCGAGCAGACCGCGGCGATCGCGCAGGCCATGGCCGAGATCTTCTACGCCGGTGGCGTGCCCCGCGACGTCCTCAAGGTCGTCATCGCGGACGGTCCTGCGACGTACGACGGTCTGGAGAGTGCGCTGCAGCAGGGACTCGTGCAGAAGATCGGCTTCACGGGCTCGACCGAGGTGGGGCGCCGACTCAGCGAGTTGGCGGGCCGCCACCTGCAGTCGCCATGCCTGGAGCTGGGCGGCAAGAACCCCATGGTCGTCATGCCCGATGCCGATGTCGACCTCGTCGTGGAGGGTGCCCTCTTCGCGGGATTCGGTACGGCGGGCCAGCGCTGCACATCCCTCGGCACCCTGTGGGTGCACCGTGACATCTACGACGTCGTGCGCGAGCGCTACGTGCACGCCGTTGAGAATGCCGTGATCGGCGACCCCTTCGAAGGTGTCCTCTACGGGCCGATGATCGACGAGAAGTACCTCACGACCCACGAGAAGCACCTCGGTCTCATCCAGGACCACCAGACCGTCTACGGCTCCACGGGTGTCGGTCGGATCACCTCGCACAATCCGCGCGCCGGCTTCATCGGCGATCCGGATGCGGGGTGGTTCGCGCATCCCACGATCGTCGACGGCGTGCGCCCCGGTGATGCTCTCTACGACACCGAGACCTTCGGCCCGCTTGTCACCATGGGCGTCTTCGACACCCTCGACGAGGCGATCGCACTCGCCAATGGACATGGCTACGGCCTCTCCAGTGCGATCTACACCTCGGATCCCAAGGCGGTGTGGCGCTTCCGCGAGGGCATCTCCGCCGGGATGGTGTCGGTCAACAACTCCACCTCGGGGGCGGAGGCCCATCTGCCGTTCGGCGGCAACGGCCTCAGTGGCAACGGCTCGCGGCAGAGCGGGATCTGGGTCCTCGATCAGTTCACGCGCTGGCAGTCCATGAACTGGGACTACAGCGGCAAGCTCCAGAAGGCTCAGATGGATGTCGCGGAGTTGCCGTACGACCCGGGCTTCCGCCTGTGAGCTTGTCGGGCTCCACGGACGCCGTCATCGTGGGCGGTGGCGTCATGGGGGCCTCGGCGGCCTTCCATCTCGCCGAGGCCGGCGTGAGCGTTGTCCTCCTCGAGCGCGGTGAGCTCTCGGGGGGCTCGACGTCGAAGGCTGCCGGTGGCGTGCGCGCCAACTTCTCAGATGAGCTCAACATCATGCTCGGCAAGCGGTCGCTGGACCTCTTCGCCGACTTCCCGCAGCGGCCTGGCCAGGAGATCGACCTGCATCGCAGTGGCTATCTCTTCGTGCTCACCCGACCCGAGGATGTCGAACTCTTCACGGCTTCGGTAGCACTGCAGAACTCCCTCGGCGTCGAGTCGCGCATGGTCGATGTCGAGGAGGCATGCCGGCTGTCGCCACTGCTCGATCCCGAGGGCGTGCTCGCGGCGGCGTGGTCCCCGCACGATGGACACTGCACGCCGGAGTCCGTCGTCCTCGGCTACGCCACGGGTGCTCGGCGCCTCGGTGCGATCGTCCGGACCGGCGTCGCGGTGACCGGAATCTCCCACTCGGGCGGCGAGATCGCATCCGTGCAGACGACAGACGGTGAGGTGTCCACCGGCTGCGTCATCGACTGCGCGGGTGCCTGGTCGCCCGAGATCGCGGCGTACGTCGGGGTCGATCTGCCCGTCACGCCGTACAAGCGCGAGCTGCTCATCACGGAGCCGCTCGCCGAGCCGTTCGATACGGCATTCACCATCGACTATGCGACCAGCCTCTACTGGCATCGGGAGGGCCCCGGCATCCTCACGGGCTTCTCGCGCAAGGATGCTGACCCGGGCTTCGACATCTCCCGGGATGCGGACTTCCCGGAGCGCCTGGCCGAACTCGCGGAGCACCGTGCACCCGGCCTCCTCGAGCTCGGAGTGCGCAGCGGCTGGGCCGGTCTCTACGAGGTCACGCCCGATCACAATGCTCTGCTGGGGGAGTCCCGGCAGGTGTCGCGCTTCCTCTACGCCACCGGCTTCTCCGGCCATGGCTTCCTCCAGGGCCCCGCGGTCGGCGAGATCCTGCGCGATCTCTACCTCGGCGAGACTCCCTTCATCGATGTCAGCCCACTCGACGTCGAGCGCTTCGCCAGCGGAGAACTGCGACCGGAGCGCAATATCGTCTGAGCGTGTCCCGATCGTCTGAGCATGTCCCGCATCAGGTGGAGGCGCGTGGAGCGGTCTAGAGTCTGAATCGTGACGACCGGTACTGCGCGCGGGCGAGCGGCGAGTGAGCATGCACTCGTGACTGCCGCGGCGGGGCTCTTCGAGGAGGTCGGTCCCAACGCCGTATCGGTGCGCTCGATCGCCGAGAGTGCCGGTGTCAACCACGGGCTGGTGCACCACTACTTCGGGAGCAAGGCAGGTCTCGTGCAGGCAGTCCTCGAGCAACTCGCCGAGGAGAGTGCGGCAGCCATCCGTGAGCGGGGCGTCGATGCTGTCATCGACCCCGATGACGGCCGCGTGCGTCGCCATGTGCGCGTGCTGACGCGGGTCGTGCTCGATGATGCGGCTCCCGAGGGCTTCCAGGCACAGTTCCCGATCGTCGCCTATCTGGGCAGCCTGGGCCGCGACACACTCGGCCTCGACGATGAGACGTCCAGACTGCGGGCATCGCAGGTCGTGGCCCTCATGGTCGGCTGGCTGATCCTCGAGCCATGGCTCCTGGCCTCGGCGGGCCTCGGCGTCGAGTCCACCGAGGCCGCACGCGCCGACCTGCAGGCGGCCATGGTCCGCCTGGCGACCGGCTA
>JAULZJ010000089.1:0-3847 GCA_032117435.1 Candidatus Nanopelagicales bacterium
CGATCGTGGCCGAGGCCAGGATCTGGAACTCCTCGCGCGACTCCTTGGTCCAGTTGAAGATCTGGATGGGCAGGGTCGTGTACGCCGAGAAGGGGCCGGTGGGGTTGAAGGAGATGAAGGTGACGGCTCCGAGGAGCAGCAGGGGCGCGGCCTCGCCGATGGCCCTCGAGAGAGCCAGGATCGTGCCGGTGGCCATGCCGGGCACGGCGGCCGGCATCGTCTGCCGCCAGGTGGTCTGCCACAGCGTCGCCCCGAGGGCGAGCGACCCATGGCGGATGTTCTGCGGCACGGCGCGCAGGGCCTCGCGCGTGGAGACGATGATGACGGGGAGCACCAGCAGGGCAAGCGTCAAGCCCGCGGTAATGACTGACTGCCCGAGTGCCAGCGCTCTGGCAAAGATCGCCAGGCCGAGGATGCCGTAGACGATCGACGGCACCGCGGCGAGGTTCTGGATGTTGATCTCGACGAAGCGCGTGAAGCGGCTCGTCGGGTTGGCGTACTCCTCCATGTAGACCGCGCCGAGGAAGCCGACAGGCAGGGCGAAGAGCGCGGTGAACGCGATCACCCACAGCGTGCCGGTGATCGCTGACTGCGCTCCGGCTGTCGCCGGACGCCGCAGGGAGGGCATGTTCTCCCACAGGGTCGGGGTGAGCCGCGGCCACCCCTTGATGGTGACGTAGGCGAGGAGGACGGCAAGGAAGATGACGCCGACGGCGAGGCACAGGAAGAGGATCCAGCGGAAGGTCCTGTCGACCAGTGGCTGGCCCTTGCCCCCGAGATCGATGGGCGTGGACGCGGCAGGGGACGTGAGTGTCGTGGTCACTGGTAGGCCTGCCGATACTTGCGGACCAGCCGGATGCTGAGCATGTTCATGAAGAACGTGATGACGAAGAGCAGCATGCCGACCGCGAAGATCGACTTGTATTCGATGCTGCCGGTGGAGACGTCGCCCGCACCCGCCGCGGCGATGTACGACGTCATGGTCTGCATGCCCTCGAGCGGGTTGAGTGTCATGTTCGGCTGCAGGCCTGCGGCCACGGTGACGATCATCGTCTCGCCGATAGCCCGGGAGATGCCAAGGACGAAGGCCGCGACGATGCCGGAGAGCGCTGCGGGGACGATCACGCGCAGGGCGACCTGTCTCTTGGTGGCGCCGAGGGCGTACGCACCGTCGCGCAGCCCCGCCGGCACTGCGGACATGGCGTCCTCGGAGAGGGAGGCGATCGTGGGAATGATCATGATGCCCATGACGATGCCCGCGGAGAGGGCATTGAAGACCTGGATGCCGGGGAAGATCGGCTTGAGCACGAGTTGAGTGATGAACTCGAGCGCGAAGAAGCCGAAGACGACCGTGGGGATGCCGGCGAGCACCTCGAGCGTCGGCTTGAGCACCTTGCGAGCCTTGGGCTTGGCGTACTCCGACAGGTAGATCGCGCTGCCGAGGCCCAGGGGGATGGCGATGGCGATGGCGATCACCGTGATGACCATCGTGCCCACGATGAGCGGCAGTACGCCGAACTGGCCATTTGCGAAGAGTGGCGTCCACGTGGTCGTGAACAGGAACTCGGAGAGCGGGATCTCGGCGAAGAACTCCAGCGACGGGATCAGCAGCGAGACGATGATCCCGAAGGTGGTGAAGATGGAGACGGCCGCCGCCGCGAAGAGGATGCCGCGGATGACCTTCTCGCCGTAGCGCGGCTTGGTCTGCCGCAGGGGGTTGAGGCCCCCTGCGGCAGACTCCGCCAGTGCAGTGCTCATAGAGGCAACCTAGCGATCGCTCGATCCGACCGGTCAGGAGCCCGTCAGGGCCGAGTAGTCGGCCTGGAGCTTCGCCTTCTGCTCCTCGTTGAGCGGGATGAAGAGCGCGTCCGCGGCGATGACGGCGTCGTTGGCGATGTAGTAGTCGAAGAAGGCCTTGACCTCGGGCTTGGCGAGGGCCTGCTTGGACGGGTAGATGAAGAGCGGTCGCGCGAGCGGCGTGTAGGTGCCGTTCTGAGCGGTCTCCACGCTCGGTGCCACGCAGCCGGCGCCACTGTCGATCTCCACCGCCGTGAGCTTGTCGGCGTTCTCCTCGTAGTAGGTGAACCCGAAGTAGCCCAGGCCGCCCGCGGATCCGCTCACGCCCTGGACGGTGATGTTGTCATCCTCCGTGGGGGTGTAGTCGGTGCGGCTCGCACCCTCCTCGCCGTTGATGGCGTCGGTGAAGTAGTCGAAGGTGCCCGAGTCGGTGCCCGCTCCGAAGAGCTCGAGTGGCAGATCGGGGAAGTCGGTGCGGACCTCGTTCCAATTCTTCACCGTGGACTCAGGAGCCCAGATCTTGTTGAGCTCCTCGACGGTGAGACACGTCGCCCAGGTGTTCTCCTTGTTGACGACCACGGTGAGGGCGTCGACGGCGACCTGGAGTGCGGCGTACTCGATTCCTGCCGCCTCGCAGTCCGCGGCCTCATCTTCCTTGATGTTGCGCGAGGCGTCGTTGGCATCGGTCTCGCCGCGGCAGAACTTCTCAAAGCCGCCGCCGGTCCCCGAGGAGCCCACGGTGACCTGCACGCCCGGATTTGCGGCCATGAAGTCCTCGGCCGCGAGGGCCGTCAGCGGGTAGACGGTCGAGGAGCCGTCGATGCGGACGGCGCCCGTGAGATCGGAGCCGCCGGAGTCGCTGCCCGAGCCACCGCCGCAGGCGGCGAGCACGAGTGCGCTGGAGATTGCGAGTGCCGCGAAGGCGGCGGTGCGGGTGCGAGTCACCCTGGTCCTCCTGTGGGTCGATGACGGGACATCTCGGAATCTAGGAAGGTCAGGTGTCGCCGGGGCAGGGTGATGGTGAACTCCAGGTAAACGCCACTCATCGATCGCGTGAACCCTGATCCTGGGAGTCGCCCCGGGGGCCGCCGGTCAGGCCGGGGAGACGCTGTGGCGCTCGACAGCGAGCACGATGGGCTCCTCGGCGCCGTCGGCGAAGTGGCGGTGGACCACGAGGAAGCCCCCCGGCGGCAACTTGGGATCGAGGTCGAAGGGGCCGATGATCCGCAGGCCCGCGATGGCTTCGACCAACACCGGCATCAGGGGTCGGTGCGAGCACACGACGATGGCCGCAGGGTCGAGTAGGAGCTCGCTCATCCGGCGCGCTGTGCGCTTGGGTCGCTCATCGTAGGACTCCTCGCTGAGCGCCGGCTCGAGACGGATGTCGGCGTCGATGGACTTGGCGTAGCGCTTCACGGTCTCGCGGCATCGCGCGGCGTCGGAGGAGTGGACCTGATCGATGCCGTATGCCGCCAGGAGCGGGACCAGCGCCTTCGCCTGTGAGCGCCCCTTGCCCGAGAGGGGCCGCTCAGCGTCGATCCTGCCCCTGAAATCAGCACGCTTGAGTGCCTGCGTGTGGCGCAGCAGGATGAGCGGGCTGCTGTCGGGGAGCGCGATGGCCTCGTGCACGAGGTCGGCATCGCGCGGATAGGTGAGCCGGCCAGCGGCCTCGCCGGCCGGGAGCCACTCGATCTCCTCGACCTCGTCGTCCGGTGCGAAGCCCTCGTCCGCGCCGACGCGGGCGGACCAGTAGTCGACGACCTTGGGTGAGCCCAGGGCGACGTACTCCTGGCTTGCCAGGGGCGGCCCGAGGATGGGGACCAGCCCGGTCTCCTCATCGCACTCCCGGACCGCTGCCACGACGGGATGCTCGCCCGGCTCGACCTTGCCCTTGGGCAGCGACCAGTCGGCGCGCAGGCCCCGGTGGATCACGGCGACCTCGGGTCCCTCGGGGCCCTCACGGACGACGACGACGCCAGCGGCGCGCACCACCTCCGAGTCGGCCATGGGGGAAGTGTGGCGCATCCAGGTGAACTCGGGCGCGAGAGTG
>JAULZJ010000089.1:3857-19215 GCA_032117435.1 Candidatus Nanopelagicales bacterium
CTGCGACCTCGGCAGCCTCCTCGACGGCCAGCAGGCGGCCGAGCGCGAAGGCATCCGCGGGATCGACGGCCACGGGCATGGCGGCCATGCCACGCAGCGCCTCCTGCGCGACATGGGCGTCCTGATGGTGGCCGAGGACGTCCGTCACACCGGCGAGCTGCTCGGCGAGACGGCGCATGCCATGGCCGATGACGGGGGCCACGGCATCGGCGGCATAGCGCGCGCGCTTGGCCGCGATGCGAGCCTCGTGCCACACGGGACTCGGGGTCTCGAGGCCCAATCCGGCGACCCGGCGCTCGAGGCGTCGGTAGGCCTTGTCCACCAGCGGTGGAAGCACGTCGCCGGCGGGCTCGTCGGCACGCTCCGTCAGCGGGGGTCGGCGTACTCCCTCGACGAGTTCCTCGAGCAGGTGCAGATAGCGAGGCGAGTCCACCATCGCACCCGCCGCTGACGCGGCCTCATCCATGCGTGCCGACAGCACCGCATCGACGATGGCCTGCGCGCGCAGGTCGTCGCCATCGTCGAGGTGCCGTGCATGCTCGTCAAGCCTCTCCTGCAGCACCTCGGTGTCACGAGCCTGGCCGAGTCCCGACGCCATCCAGCCGAGTTCGCCGCGCAGTCGCGTCGCCCACTCGGTGTCCAGTAGTGGTGCGAAGACCTTCAGCCCACTGCGCAGTCGGCGCGCACTCACGCGCATCTGGTGCACGGCATCGGGCAGATCACGGCGCAGGCTCAGATCGGCGAGCAGCAGGCGCCGAGTGTGCAGCGCGAGGTAGGCGTGCACGACATCCCCGGCCGGCGCATCGGCGGAGGGCCAGGGGAGTTCCTCGACGTCGGGGGGTACGGCGGCCCGCGGGCCGAGCGCCGCCCCGGCCTTGCTCATGGTGCCGGGCAGCGCGCCCGCGGCGAGCAGCGACTCGCTGACGCGCTGGAGGAGTGGCTCGTCGAGCGAGCCCTCGGCGGTGGGCACGGCCTCGGCCTCGATCTCGCGGAAGCCGGCGCCGCCGTCGATAGCGACCCGGTCGTCGACGACCTCGATCCTCGGCTTGCTCGCCGTATCGAGGAGAAGGGTCGGCGTGCGCTCCGTGCGCAGACTCGCGACGCGTTCTAGGTGACCACCGCGGACGAAGGGGGTGACGATGCGGGCGAGCTCGACCGGGACGTGCCTGCCGAGTGGTGCCCGGATCTCGTCGCGGACCCCCTCCTCCCTGCCGCTCACCGGCAGCTTCAGATGCCAGCCCTCGTCCGGTCCGCCCTCTCGGCGGCGCAGGGTGATGCCCCAGCGGAAGAGTCGCAGATCAGGGGTGTCGTAGTAGTCGTTCGTCATCGAGAAGGTGGGGCGCGCCTCGGCTCGATGGACACCGGTGACCCCGGTGAACTCTGGCAGGACGAATCCCGCGGGCACGCGGAACTTGCGCTCCACCTCGCGGTAGCCAGAGATGGGCGGCTGCGTCGTCGCCCCGGACTGGGTGTCGGTCACACCAGGCGACCTCGGGTGCGGTGCACCTCGATGAGCGTCTCCTGGAGTTCGCGCAGTGGCCCGCCATCGGGGTTGCGGGTCCGCCGCTGCCACGTGCCATCTGAGCGCAGATCCCATGCGGCCGTCCCCGGATCGAAGGCGAGGAGGAAGAGGGAGTTGACCTCGGCGATGTCCTCGGGCGACTTCAGGCTCACGAGTGCTTCCACGCGGCGATCCAGATTGCGGTGCATGAGATCGGCCGAGCCGATCCACACCTCGGTGTCGCCGGCATTGCAGAACTCGTACGCGCGCGAGTGCTCGAGGAATCGGCCCAGGATGCTGATGACCTTGATGTTGTCGCTCAATCCCGTCACCCCCGGCCGCAGGGCGCAGATGCCGCGCACCCAGACCTTCACCGGCACACCAGCTTGCGACGCGCGGTAGAGGGCATCGATGATGCGCTCGTCCACGACGGCGTTGCACTTGAAGCGGATCCCGGACGGCAGGCCGGCACGCGCATGCTCGATCTCGCGATCGATCCGCTCGATGAGGCCGTTGCGGATGGAGTGAGGCGCGACGAGGAGGCGGTGGTAGTCGGTATTCATGGAATAGCCCGACAGGACATTGAAGAGGTCCGAGACGTCCTCGCCGACCTGATCGTCGCAGGTGAAGAGACCGAAGTCCTCGTAGAGTCGAGCGGTCTTGGGGTGGTAGTTGCCGGTGCCGAGGTGGCAGTAGCGACGAAGGCGGTCGCCGTCATCGCGGACCACCATCGACAGCTTGCAGTGCGTCTTGAGTCCGACGAGGCCGTAGACGACGTGGACTCCGGCCTCCTCGAGCTTCTTGCCCCAGTCGATGTTGTTCTGCTCGTCGAAGCGAGCCTTGATCTCGACCAGCGCCAGCACCTGCTTGCCGTTGCGGGCAGCCTCGATCAGGGCCTGCACGATCGGGGAGTCGCCACTGGTGCGATAGAGCGTCTGCTTGATGGCGAGCACGTGCGGATCGGCCGCCGCCTGCTCGAGGAAGAGCTGCACGCTGGTGGAGAACGAGTCGTAGGGATGGTGGACGAGGACGTCCTTCTCCTTGACCTCCGCGAGGATATCGGGAGCGGAGGCCGACTCGACCTCGGCGAGTTGGCGGCTGGTGCGCGGCACGAAGCCCGGCTGCTTGAGGTCGTCCCGGTCGACGGAGTAGAGCGACCACAGGCCGGTGAGATCGAGGGGGCCGGGGAGTCGGAAGACCTCTGGCTCGCTGACATCGAGCTCGTCCATGAGGAGTTCGAGCACGTGCGGGTCGATGGAGCTCTCGACCTCCAGGCGCACGGCGGGGCCGAAGCGCCGCCGGGAGAGCTCGCGCTCGAGCGCCTTGAGGAGGTTCTCCGCGTCGTCCTCCTCTACCTCCACGTCCTCGTTGCGGGTCACGCGGAAGATGTGGTGCTGGAGGATGTCCATCCCGGGGAAGAGATCGTCGAGATGGGCGGCGATCACGGACTCGAGCGGCACGAACCGTTGATCATCGATCCGCACGAAGCGGGAAAGCGACGGTGGCACCTTGACGCGGGCGAAGAGCTCCGTGCCGGTCACCGGATTGCGTACGACGACGGCGAGGTTGAGCGACAGGCCGCTGATGTAGGGAAAGGGGTGGCTCGGATCCACTGCGAGCGGAGTGAGCACCGGGAACACCCGCTGGTCGAAGAACGCATCGAGCTCGAGGCGCTCGTCCGCGGTCAGGGATTCCCAGTCGAGGATCTGCACTCCATGTGCGGCGAGTGCCGGACGGACCTGGTCGCGGAAGATGACGGCCTGCTGGAGCTGCAGCATGTGAGCACGGCTCCAGATCGCCTCCAGGACCTCGCGCGGGGTGAGGCCGCTGGCCGCGCGAACGGCGATGCCGGTGGCGATCCGGCGCTTGAGCCCGGCCACGCGGACCATGAAGAACTCATCGAGGTTGCTCGCGAAGATCGCGATGAATTTGGCGCGCTCGAGAATCTCGAGGTCGGGATCCTCGGCCAGTTGGAGGACGCGGTCGTTGAAGGCCAGCCACGAGAGCTCCCGGTCGAGGAAGCGATCGTCCGGAAGGGGGCCCGCCTCAGCCTCCACGGCGGCCAGGGCGGCCTCGTCCAGGTCGACCTCGGCCTGGGGGATATGCGCCTGGGGAGCGTCGGTGGACATGGGTCCATCGTCCCACAGCGCGGATTGCCGCTCGGTGGCGTCCGA
The DNA here is from genome assembly GCA_032117435.1 of Candidatus Nanopelagicales bacterium. Taxonomy (GTDB): domain Bacteria; phylum Actinomycetota; class Actinomycetes; order S36-B12; family S36-B12; genus Mxb001. Next base: position 7,533 of record JAULZJ010000089.1, read on the forward strand.
GTGAAGGTGAGGGGTGTGAAGGCAAGGGGAGCGAATCAGGCACGTCGGTAGAGCACGTCGGTGTCCCAGTGGGTGAAACCCAGGCTGGAGTAGAGGCCGATGGCTGAGGTGTTGACTGCGTCGACGTACAGCATGGCCTGGGGCAGTCCCCGTGTGGCGAGATCGCGCAGCCCCGCGATGAGCAGCGCACGACCGAGTCCGGTGCCTTGCCAGGCGGGGGCGACCCCGATGACGTAGACCTCGCCGAGCTCCTCGTGGCCATGCCCGTGCGCATGGTCGACACCCTCGGCATGCAGTCGAGCGTGGCCTTCGTCGTCGGCGACGTGATCGCCGCCGTGGACCTTCGTCCAGTGGAAGCCGACCAGGTCGCCGGCGTCATCGATGGCCACCAGGAATCCGGATGGGTCGAACCACTCCTCGGCCGTCCGGCGCCGCAGGTCGTCGATCGTCCACCCGCCCTGATCGGGGAGGTCGCGGAACGCCGCGCCATTGACCGCCAGCCAGGCCTCGTCGTCGAGGCCTGGCAGGAATGACCGCAGGCGGATCCCCTCCGGCACGGGTGCGTCGGGCAGGGGCGTGACGAGGGAACGACGCATCTGCCACAGCACGCGCGTCTGGCTGAAGTGCAGTGACTCGGCCAGGCCGTGTGCGGAGGTGCTCTCGCCGTGCGCCCAGAGTCGCATGCCCAGGCCGGGTGCCGTCGCGCCACTGATGCGCCACGCCTCGTCGACGAGCGCACGGCCGATGCCCTGGCCCCGGGCGGGTGGCGCCACGACGACCTCGGTGCTCGGTCCCTCGACCAGGTCCGTGACATCGACGTGGGCATATCCCACGAGGCGTCCCCCGTCGCTGCGGGCGAGGAGATGGCGGACATCATCATCGCCGCCGTGGCGCGCGTGCAGGAGCACGTGCTCGGAGATGGGGGTGACGCCGTCATGCCGGGTGGCGGCATCGACGAGGTCGAAGACGTCGAGGACCTCCGCCCGATCGAGGTGGCGGCGTACCTCGACCTCGGTCATCTGCGGGTCCCACCGACGGTATCGACGTCGGCGTCCTCCTCGAGCGTGGACACGGTGGCGTCATCCGGCCGGGCGGGCACGAAGCGATAGCCCACATTGCGTACCGTGCCGATGAGGGCATCGTGCTCGGGGCCGAGCTTGGCGCGCAGCCGGCGCACGTGGACGTCCACAGTGCGCGTGCCGCCGAAGTAGTCGTAGCCCCACACCTCCTGCAGGAGCTGGGCGCGGCTGAAGACGCGGCCCGGGTGCTGCGCGAGATAGCGGAGCAACTCGAACTCCTTGAAGGTGAGGTCGAGAGTGCGTTGGCGTATGCGGGCGACGTAACCCGCCTCGTCGATCGACAGGTCCCCGCTGCGGATCTCGCCCGGACCTTCCTCGGGCTGGGAGTCGAGACGGGCCACGGCAAGGCGCAGCCGTGCTTCGAGTTCGGCGGGACCGCACGTGTCGACGATGAACTCGTCGATGCCCCAGTCGCGCTGGAGCGCCGTCAGCCCGCCCTCGGTGACGATCACGATGAGCGGATGCTCGACGCCGGTCTGGCGGATGAGACGCGTCAGGCTGCGCACATGCGGCAGGTCGCGGCGGCCATCCACGAGCACCGCATCGCAGGGCGGCGCATCCAGGAGTGCGGTCGCCTGCGCGGGGAGTATCCGCACGGCGTGGGGGAGCAGGCTGAGCGCCGGCAGGACCTCGACCGAGGGCTCTACCGCCTGGGTGAGCAGGAGCAGGCGCACTACGGGAGGATACCGACCCGTGACCGACGTCCCCCTCGACGGCATCGGGCGCCAGCGTGTGGCGGTCCCACCCCATGCCGAGCGACTCTCCCTGCGCAGCCAGGACGGCATCGCCCTGTCCGCCATGCACCTCGGTCACTCCGAGGCGACCACCGCGCTCGTCGTCGCCCACGGCTTCGGGGGCGCCCACGACCAGGAGCGTGTGGAGCGCATCGCGCGCATCCTCAGAGCGGACGCCGGTGTCATCGCCGTGACGCAGCGCGGTCACGGTGACTCGCAGGGCCTGACGACGTTGGGTCATCGCGAGCCACTGGACATCGAGGCTGCTGCAGCGTGGGCCCGACGGGCCGGCTACGAGCGCGTTGTCACGATCGGTTTCTCCATGGGTGCCGCTGTCGTCCTGCGCCATGCTGCACTGCTCGGGCCGGGCGCGACGGACGCCGTCGTCGCCGTGAGCGGGCCCGCGTACTGGTTCTATCGCGGCACCACGCCGATGCGCTGGCTGCATCGGGGGATCTCCACTGCCGCGGGCCGCGCGTATATCCGAACGGCGCTCGGCACTCGCGTGGATCCGACACCGTGGCCCGATCCTCCGCCGATGCCGCCTACGGAGGCAGCCGCGCGAGTGCGAGAGCAGGGCACGGACATGCTCATCGTGCACGGCGATGCCGATGGATTCTTTCCCCTCGATCACCCGCGCGCGTTGCATGACGCGGCGCCGGGCTCGCAGCTGTGGATCGAGCCCGGCTTCGGGCACGCTGAGGGCGCCATCGAGGAGGATCTCGTGCGGCGCATCGGCGCGTGGGCGACCCAGGGGCCCGGGTGAGGGTGCAGCCCTCCCTATCGGGCTAGGCTGACGGCATGCTCGAGATCGTCTACACGGGACTCCTCGTCCTCGCGATCATCTTCATCACGTGGTTCTCGGGCTATGTCGTGTACAAGCTCTTCAAGGGACAGGGCTGAGTGTCCGCCCTCGAGGATCCCAGCACCCCGGCGGATCCGACCGTGCCGAGCCTGCCCGAGGAGCTCGTCCCGCTGTCCTGGCTCATCGGGCGATGGGCCGGTGTCGGCCTCGGCCAGTACCCCACGATCGAGGACTTCCGCTTCGGCCAGGAGGTGTCCTTCACCACCGACGGTCGACCCTTTCTCGCCTACGCCTCGCGCAGTTGGCTGCTCGACGACGATGGCGCCAAGGTGCGGCCGCTGGCCATGGAGTCCGGCTTCTGGCGTCCGCAGCCGGACGGCCAGGTAGAGGTGATGCTGGCGCACCCGACGGGCTACTCGGAACTGTGGCTCGGCACCCACGAGGTCCTCGGCATCGAGAACGCGCGCATCACCGGCGCCCGCGCGACCCTGCGGACGGATGTCATCAGTGCCTCGCCGAGCGCTAAGCCCTACTCCGCGGGCGAGCGCCTCTATGGACTTGTCAACGACGAGCTGCTGTGGACCTTCGACATGGCGGCGGTGGGTGAGCCCATGACCAACCACCTGTCTGCCCGACTTCGCCTGGCCGACTGACCATGTCCGCCGAGCGCATGCCCGCTGACGCGGACGAGCACCTTCGCGCCCGGGGCTATCGCGTGACGCCGCAGCGCAATCTTGTCTTCGCTGCGGTCAATGACCTCGGCCACGCGACGCCCGAGGAGATCCTCGTGCGCGTGCAGACGGAGGCTCCCAAGGTCAACCTCTCGACGGTCTACCGCACTCTCGAGGTGCTCGAGGATGTCGGCCTTGTGACTCATGCGCACCTCGGCCACGGCTCCCCGACGTACCACTCCGTGGATGATGACGTGCACATCCACCTCGTGTGCCGGCGGTGCGATGGCATCGACTCGATCTCCGCTGCGGCGGCGCGCGACTTCCTGGACTCGCTGCAGCGCGAGCGCGGCTTCGCCACCGATGTCGGTCACATGGCCATCCATGGCCTCTGCCGGTCCTGCCGGGAAGACGCGAGCGAGCCGTGACGTTGGCGCAGTCGTGAGCCCCTATCGCAGTCCCGCCCTCGGCCTGCCCGGGGCGTGCCCGGCGCCGGAAGGCTCGATCGACGAGGCCGTCCCCTGGCACTACGGCGACCCGCATGCCGAGCAGCGCCGTCTAGCCGCGGGGACTGGCGCCGTGGACCTCTCGCACCGCGGTGTCGTGGCCGTCACCGGACCCGATCGGCTCACATGGCTGCACAGCCTCACCACCCAGCACCTCGAAGAGCTTGCGGCCGGGGAGTCGACGAGCGCTCTCATCCTGAGTCCGCATGGGCACGTCGAGCATGACCTGCATCTCAGCGACGACGGCGAGACGACCTGGATCACGGTCGAGCCGGGTGCTGCCCCGGCGCTGGTCGACTACCTCGACTCCATGCGCTTCATGCTCCGGGTCGAAGTCGCCGATGTCACCGACGACTGGGCGGTGGTGTGGGAGCCGCTCCGGGAAGTGGCCGGTGACCGCGTGACATGGCTGGTGCCCTCGGAAATGGCCGGCGCGGGAGCGACCGATGCTGGCAGCGACCGCGGCGGGGACGCGTCGAAGTACATCGATCATCGTCCTGACGTCATCGTCGGGCGCGAGGTGCTCGTACCGCGAGACGAGCTCCTTGCCGCACTCGGCGATCGACCCGCGGGCACCTGGGCGCTGGAGGCCCTGCGCGTGGCGGCCGCGGTCCCACGCGTGGGCTTCGAGACCGATCACCGCACCCTGCCCCACGAGGTGGGCTGGATCGGACCCGCCGTGCACCTGGCGAAGGGCTGCTACCGCGGGCAGGAGGCGGTCGCCCGCGTGCACAACATGGGTGCCCCGCCTCGGCGCCTTGTCCTGCTTCACCTCGACGGCAGCGCGGAGACGCTGCCCGACCACGGCGATCCCGTGGTGCTCGGCGAGCGCGAGATCGGCTGGGTGGGCACGTCCGCGCGCCACTACGAGCTCGGCCCGATCGCGACGGCGGTGGTCAAGCGTTCCGTGGACCCGGGTGCCGACCTCATCGTGCGCGCTGCCTCAGGCGACCTGGTCGCGGCGCAGGAGCCGGTCATCCTCCTGCACTAGTCCACGTCGATGATCACGGTCACCGGACCGTCGTTGACCAGGCTCACCCGCATGTCCGCGCCGAACCTGCCGGTCGCCACTGTCGCGCCGCGCGCGCGCAATTCATCCACCACGACTCCCACGAGGGGTTCGGCCACCGGCCCGGGAGCCGCGGCGTCCCAGGTGGGGCGTCGGCCCTTGCGCGTGTCGGCGTAGAGAGTGAACTGCGAGACGACGAGCACGGGGAGGCCGAGGTCTGATGCCGACACCTCACGCGAGCCGCCTGGCACAGTGCACGGATCGAAACGCGCGCCGTCGAAGATGCGCAGGTCGTAGACCTTCTGCGCCAGGCGCCGCGCGATGGCCTCGTCATCGGAATGCGTGACGCCGACGAGCACGAGAAGGCCGGGCCCGTCGATGCGGCCGACATCCTCGCCCGCGACCACGACATCGGATCCGTCCACGCGCTGCACGACCGCTCGCATGAACGCACGGTAACGCCTGGCGTCGGACCATCGCCCACCTGACAGGATGCGCCCGTGAGCGAGATCCTGGTCGAGGTGCGTCGTGGGGGCGTCGTCGAGGGAGTGCATCGCGGTCACGCCGTGGTCCTCGCGGCCGACGGCAGCGTCGAGCGATCCTGGGGCGATCCCACTGCGCGCATCCTGCCGCGCTCGTCCAACAAGCCGGCGCAGGCGAGCGCGATGGTGCGGGCGGGCCTGCCACTCGAGGGTGAGCTGCTGGCCCTCGCGGCCGCATCGCACAGCGGTGAGGAGATGCACGTCGCAGGCGCACGTCGCATCCTGGCGCAGGCCGGCCTCGACGAGTCGAGCCTGCTGACACCCCCGGATCTGCCACTCGATGAGTCGGTCCGCCTCGAGGTGCAGAAGGCCAGGGGAGCCGCGACCCCGGTGCAGATGAACTGCTCGGGCAAGCACGCGGCCATGCTGCTCACCTGCGTCGCCAACGACTGGCCCATCACCGACTACACCTCGGTCGACCATCCCCTGCAGCGTGCGATCTTCGAGGAGATCACGGCACGTGCAGGGGAGAGTCCGTGGGCGGTAGCTGTCGATGGCTGCGGCGCGCCTCTCCACGGACTCACGGTCACCGGGCTCGCGCGCATGGGTGCGGCGATCGGGTCGGGTGACGATCCCGCCGCCCAGCGGGTGGCGGCAGCGATGCGCGCGCATCCCGACCTGGTCGCCGGCACACGCCGCGATGCGGCAGCGCTCCAGCGCTCGCTCCCGGGATCCCTGATCAAGGAGGGGGCTGAAGCCGTCTATCTCGTCGTCCTGCCGGACGGCCGATCGATCGCTCTCAAGATCGAGGACGGTGCGGGACGGGCGCGGCCGGTGGCGATGGGGGGCATCCTCAGGGCGATCGGCGTCGACAATGACGTCATCGCGGAGCAGTCACGCCTGGTGCTCCTCGGCGGAGGTCGCCCCGCGGGGGAGATCGTCGCGGTGGTGGAGTAGCTGCGCGTGGCGGCGGAATTGCGGCGCGTGCTCGGCGTCGGGGGAGCGACGGTCGTCGGCCTCGGTGCCATGCTCGGCACGGGCGTCTTCGCCGCGTGGACTCCGGCCCTGGAGCTCGCGGGAAGCAGCCTGCTCGTGGCGCTGGGCCTCGCTGCCGTCGTCGCGGCACTGAATGCGACATCGACCGCGTCACTGGCGCGAGCCCTGCCGGCGGCCGGTGGTGCCTATGCCTACGGTCGCGCGTACCTCTCGCGTCCTGCGGGAATCGTCGCGGGCTATGCCTTCGTGCTCGGCAAGTCCGCATCCGCGGGTGCGGCGGCCCTGACGGTCGGTGCCTATGCCTGGCCGGGCCATGAGCGCATCGTGGGGGTACTCGCTGTGGCGCTGGCCCTCGCCCTCGACCTGCGCGGCATCGTGAAGTCGGTCCGCGTCACGGCGGCGCTTGTCGCACTCGTCGTCGCCGTCCTCGCGGTCCTCGCGGTGGCATCCCGCGGTGCCTCGACGCAGTCATCCCCCGTATCGCTCGTCGCATCCGACACCACGGGCGTGCTGGCTGCGGCCGGCATCCTCTTCGTCGCCTTCGCGGGGTACGCGCGGATCACTGTCCTGGGAGAGGAAGTCCGCGATCCTGCGCGCACCATCCCCCGCGCGATGATCGCGAGTTTCGCGATCATCATCGTGATCTACGTCGTGCTCGGGCACGCGGTGCTGCGCGCTGCCGCCGAGGGCGTGGCTCTCTCCGCGGCACCGCTGGAGAGCATCGCAGCGGCCGTAGGTCCCGATGCCCTGCAGACGACCGTGCGCATCGCCGCGGTCATCGCGGCGGGCGCGGTGCTGCTCTCGCTGCTCGCGGGCATCGGTCGCACCCTCTTCGCCATGGGCCGAGGCGGTGATGCACCGAGCGCCTTGGCGGCCATCACTCCCCGGACGGCCGTGCCGGCACGTGCGGAGATCCTGGCCGCCGGCCTGGCGCTCGTGGTCGTGCTCATCGGGGGCATCGCCTACGCCCTGGCCCTGTCCGCGGTGACGATCCTCACCTACTACGCGGTGGCTCATCTCGCGGTCCTCGCCCGTGTGCGGAAGCGCCAGGCATCCCCCGCCCTGGCTGCCGTGGCCGCCTTTGGGCTCCTCGGCTGCGCGGCCGTGGTCACCGGCCTGTTCCTCGCCGCCACTACCCGCTGACTGCTGCGCCGTGGGGCGCCCCCTGGGGTGACGCACCTCACGCTTGCTCCCGCAAGCACTCCGCTTGCAATTGCAAGCACTATGGGTCACCCTGGAGGCATGGCACGCATCGATGCGCTCGGGGACTACATCCGCGAGCAGCGCGACCAGGCTCAGATGTCCGTCCGGCAGCTCGCTGCGGCGGCGGGGGTCTCCAACCCCTACCTGAGCCAGATCGAGCGGGGCCTGCGTCGCCCGAGCGCCGACATCCTCAACCGGCTCGCCGGAGCCTTGCGGATCTCGGCCGAGACGCTCTACGTCCAGGCGGGGATCCTCAGCGAGGACGACCGCCCCGAGGCGAGTCTGTCCGTCGTCGATGCCGTCGCCGCGGACACCAGCCTCACCGATGCCCAGCGTCGCACGCTGCTGGAGATCTACCGGGCCTTCCAGGCCGAGAACCGAGCCGGGGAGACCCCCCGGGATCCACGAGAGGACAACTCATGAGCACGCCATCGACTCACAAGGTCAGCCAGGCCAGCAGCAGCAAGAAGTCCGCGGCGAAGAAGACCGCCGACAAGGCCAAGCCCCGCAACGCCGTAGCCGCGGCCCGCGCGACCACGGCCAAGGCTGCTGCCAATGCCAAGGACACCACCGTGAAGGCCGCGAGCGGCGCGAAGGCGACCACCATCAAGGCTGCCGCTTCCGCGAAGGCCACCACGGCCAAGGCCGCATCGAGTGCGCAGCAGGCGGTCACCAACGTCGCCCCGCGCACCGTCCCATTCACCTCGATCGAGCTGCCCGCCCTCGAGATCCCGGCGTTCGAGATGCCGGCGTTCGAGATGCCGGCCTTCGAGATGTCCCGCGAGGTGCCGGCCAAGGTCGCCGATGTCATCGAGTCGGTGCAGGAGTCCGTCATCACCGCTCCCCAGGCAGCGAAGAAGGTCTGGCACCAGGTCACCGACCTCACGCGCGATGCGCGCGAGCAGGCGCACGACCTCACGGTCGACGCGCGCGATCGCGCCGTGCGTCTCGCCCGCGATGCGAAGTCGACCGCGTCGCACACTGCCGTCCTGGTCCGCGAGGCCGTCGGCATCTAGTCACCCGCACAGCGCGCCCCACCTGCGAAATGCAGGTGGGGCGCGTACGTTGGTGGGGTGTTCGATCTCACGCAGAATCTCGTCATCACCGTCCTGTGGGTCGTCTTCGGGGTGGTGAAGATCTGGGCGTTCGTCGACTGCGTCCGCCGACCGGCGCAAGCCTTCCCGGCGGTGGGCAGAGTGTCCAAGCTGCTGTGGCTCCTGCTCACCGGCATTGCGATGCTCACGGGCCTCATCCCGGGGCTCACCCTCGGGATCATCGGCATCGCCGGCATAGTCGTGGCGCTGGTCTATCTCTTCGATGTGCGCGTGCGCATCGCCGAGATCACCAGCTAGGCGCTCAAGCCCAGCCGCTGCCCTCCGGCAATTGCCCGTGCTCGGCCCACATCCACAGTGCTGACCTGGTCAGGGAGCCGCAGTCGAGGCGATGCAATCGACCGGCTTCGTCGACGATGAAGTATGCGTACGCAGGCGGGCTGTTGCCCCCGCTTCCCGGCCCGGTGACGTCGATGGCGGATGGCATCTTCCCCCGGGGCACCCAGGTGTGGCGGTCGGCGCCGGCGATGAGCAGGCCGTCCTGCCCCAGCACGTGCAGGCCCTGGCGGTAGTGGCCGCGCCGCACGTCGCGTCGCTCGGTCAGGCCCTGCAGGAGCTTGCCGGCGGCGAACACCGCGCCGACCAGGCTGGCGGCGGCCATGACGCCGTAGACGATCCGCTCCGCGCCCGCCGCCGGATCCAGGCCTGCGGAGATGGTCGCGCGCAGGCTTGCCATGCCCACGACGAGCAGTCCGGCGAGCCATGCCGCCGGGATCCAGACCACGTGCGTACGTCGTGCGAGGAACCTCGATCCACCGGGGCGGGGGATGCCCGCATCCAGCAGGGCCTGGGCACGCAGCGGCAACTCCTCGGCAGGCACCTGGACGAGGATCCGGTCGTCGCTCACGGCATCACTGCTCGAACGCGATGCGAATGCGCCGGAACCCCTTGCCCTTGTTCTCGATCTTGACGACGCGCATCTTGCCCACCTGTCGAGTGGAGGCCACATGCGTGCCGCCATCGGCCTGGACATCGAGGCCGTCGATGTCCACGATGCGCACGATCTCGATTTCGGGCGGCAGGAGGTTCGTGGCTGTCCGGATCACATCAGGGATGGCGAGGGCCTCGTCGCGCGGCAGGGTGTAGGCGCGAATCGCGCGATCGGCCTCGACCTCGGCATTGATCGCGGACTCGATCGCCTCCTTGAAGCCCTCCGGCACCCCGTCGAGGTTGAAGTCCAGGCGCCCTTCGAGGGGCTCCATGTTCGATCCGGTCACGAGGGCGCCGAAGTCGCGGAAGACGACGCCGGAGAGCACATGCAGGCCTGAGTGCGTGCGCATGAGGGCACTTCGACGCGGATCGTCGATGGCCCCCTGCACCTCAGTGCCGACACTCGGGAGCGGCTCTCCCTCGGCGGGGATCAGCCACACGTCGTCGGAGTAGCGGGCGCCCGTGATGTGCGTCTGCACGCCACCCCATAGCAGCACGCCATGGTCAGGCGGCTGCCCACCGCCGCCGGGATAGAACGCCGATCGGTCGAGCGCGATGCCGTGCTCAGGGTCCACGGCCACGACCCTCGCCGTCCACTCCCGCAGCGTGGGATCGACGAGTTCGAGTCGCACTGTGCCCATGTCAGCGGCCCTGCTGCGCGACTGCGGCTGCGGCCTCGGCCGCAGCCTGCGGGTCGAGGTACTCACCGCCCGGCGTGAGCGGGCGGAGGTCCGCATCGAGGCGGTAGACGAGGGGTATGCCCGTGGGGATGTTCAGGGCGGCGATGTCCGAGTCGGAGATGCCGTCGAGATGCTTGACGAGAGCGCGCAGGGAGTTGCCGTGCGCCGCCACGAGCACGGTGCGACCCTGGCGCAGGCCCTCGGCGACGATGACGTCCTCCCAGTAGGGGATCATCCGATGCACCACGTCCTTGAGGCATTCCGTCCTCGGCCGGGCATCCGGTGGTAGGGCGGCGTACCGGGGATCGTGGGTCTGGGCGAACTCGCTGTCGGGATCGATCGGTGGCGGGGGGACGTCGTAGGACCGCCGCCAGAGCATGAATTGCTCCTCGCCGTATTCCTCGAGCGTGGCCTTCTTGTCCTTGCCCTGGAGGTCGCCGTAATGGCGCTCATTGAGCCGCCAGTTGCGCACGACGGGAATCCACGCGCGGCCCGCCTCGCCCAGCGCGATGTCGGCAGTGGTGATCGCCCGAGTGAGGAGGGATGTGTGCACGACGTCCGGGAGGATGCCCGACTCGGCGAGCAGGCGACCCCCTCGGGCTGCCTCGTCGCGCCCCTTGTCCGATAGCCCGACATCGACCCAGCCCGTGAAGAGATTGCGGGCATTCCATTCGCTCTCGCCGTGACGCAGGAGCACGAGGGTGTAGGGCGCGGTCATGGCGCCATCCTGCCAAGCCTCAGTCGCTGTCGTCGGCGAGGTGCCTGAATGCCTCGAGGTTGCCCGTGGGCTCGCCGCGCTCGGTGCGCCACTTCCACTCGCGCCGGATGGCTGTGGCGAAGCCGAGCTCGAGGATGGTGTTGAAGGAGTCGTCGGAGTACTCCGCGACGCAGCCCAGGATGCGGTCGACCTCGTTACTGGACACGGCATCCAGGGCCACCCTGCCGGAGAGGTAGATGTCGCCGAGGTGGTCGATGCAGAAGGCGACGGCGTACATCCGTCGATTGCGCTCCAGCAGCCAGCGGTAGACGGCCTCGGCGTTCTCGTCCGGGCGTCGAGCGACGAAGGCGTTAATCGACAGGGAGTGATCCCCGACCGCGAGCGACACCGTCGTCCGGAGCTTGTGCTCGCCCTCCAGCGTGACGACGAAGGTGTGACTGTCGGGTCGCTCGACCGGGAGGCCGGTATCGGCGAGCGCGGACTCCAGGGCTGCGGTGGCTGAGCCCCGGCTCATCGTGTGCTGGCGACGAGTGGCAGCGCGGCGTGCTCGCCGATGGCGCGGGTATAGGAGTTGATGAGGGCCTGCGCTGTGGCGTCCCAGCTGAATCCCTCCGCGTGCTCCCGCGCGCCGAGTGCGAGGTGATCGCGCTCACCCGTCGTCATGCGCGCGAGGGCCTGCGCCCAGACAGCCGGGTCGTGGCCGGGCACGAGGAGTCCGGAGCGACCGTCGGCGACAGCCGTGCGCAGTCCGCCGACGC
>JAULZJ010000090.1:0-5083 GCA_032117435.1 Candidatus Nanopelagicales bacterium
CCGCACGTGATGTGGTCGACCACACCTGGCGCCCTCCCGTGGACACGGTCAAGGTCAGTGGACCTCGCGGGGCACGTGCGCTGATGCGCACCAGGGAGTCAAAATCCGTGGCGTCGGGAAAGGCGATAGCGGGCGTCACCGTGAGCGAGAACGAACTCGGCTGGATACGCGCGGTCCAGATCACGGCCGACTTCGCGCCGGGGATACTCCAATCGCCGGATGCGCTCACCGGCGAGCATTGGAGGCTCACCTGCACGGTGAGGCTGCCCGAATCAGGAGCGTAGACTTCAACATCGATCGAGACGTCCTCGGCGTACGTCTCGCCCGCCACGAGGACCCTTCGGTCTGTGGCGTCGAGGGAGCCGTTGAGCTCGAGCCGCCCCACGAGCACACGGGTGTCGAGCGAGTGGCATACGACATCACGCTGCGCCGTGGTGGTGAGTGTTCCGGTGACGGTGACCTTCAGCGGCCTCCCGGGGACGTAGCGCGTCGGGTCAGCGGTGAAGTCGGCGGTGACATCGGCCCCGAGGCTGTCGGCGCGGACCGAGGTGCCCCCCGCAACTGCTGATGCTGTGTCAGGGTGCGCGGACAAGGTCAGCAGGCTGGCCGCGATGGTGATTGCGGTCACCGGGCCCCGCAACCTCGACGCCCGCAACCTGGATGCCCGCGCGACCATGGGCGGAAGACTAGCGAGGCGGCGCTCGTCTACCGCCAGTTAGCGACGTTAACGGCTTCCCTCACGTCGCTAACTGGCGCTAGAGGTGCACACCCTCAGGGAGCGGGAATCTCGCCCGAGCCGCGCGGGATGAGCCGAGTCGGCACGAGGTGTACGCCGCTGCTGACGGGATCGAGGGCAAGCTCGGCGGCGAGTGCCCCGATGCGGCGCGGATCCTGCGCGACCACGGTGATCCCCGGCCGGAGCAGATCGGCCAGCTCGAAGTCGTCGAAGCCGACCAGGGCCACGGAGTCCGACAGCCCGCGTCGCTGCAGCACCGACACCGCGGTCATCGTGATGATGTCCTGGGCGGTGAAGAGCGCGGTCGGCGGATCGGCCAGGTCCAAAAGCGCCTCCACCTGAGCCTGCGCGGAGGTCCGAGTGCCCCCTTCGAGCCGCACCAGAGAGGGGTCGATTGCGATGCCGGCCGCCTCGAGGGCGTCGACGTATCCGGCATATCGACCGCGCGAGGTGAAGATCGAGGGGTCGCGACCGATGTAGCCGATGCGGCGATGGCCGTGGGCGATGACGTGCTCGACGCCCTCGCGGGCCCCGCGCTGGTTGTCGATGAGGACGACCGGTGCCGTGAGCCCCTCCACCGGGCGGTCCACGAGCACGATGCGTGCCCCTTCTGCCAGAGCACGGTGCAGGTGCTGCGCGCTCGACTCCGTGGGGGCGATGATCAGCGCATCGACTTGGCGTGCGCCAAAGGCCGCGGTCATGTCGCGCTCCCGATCGCGGTCGAGGTCGGTGCTCGAGGCGAAGACCGCCACACCGCGCTGGCGTGCCACGTCCTCCACTCCCCGCAGCAGCGTCGCAAAGAAGGGATTGCCGGCATCCTCGAGGAGTACGCCGAAGGTCGCCGTGCGCCTGTCCGCGCGCCGCAGCGCCGTGGCCGCTGCATTGGGCCGATAGCCGAGGGTGTCGGCCGCGGATCGCACCCGGCTCATCACATCGGGCGACACCCCGGGCTCCCCGTTCACGACCCGCGAGACGGTCTTGAAGCTCACCCCCGCCAGGGCCGCCACATCGCGCAGGGTGGGCCGTCGCAGCGGCAACGGACCCCCTGAGGGGATTGGTAACGAAGCCATAACGGAGCCTCTCCCCACCGGCAAAGCCCTTGACGTGGATGTGATGCAGGCCATAGAAAGCCTTCACGACAACGTTGTCAAGATCTCGACCCCAGCACGATTGAGTAACAGGCGGCCCGGCCGCCTTGCGCCCCGGGGCACATCGCGACAGGTTGCGTAGACCCCCGGGGTCACCCGACCCCCAATGAAGAGGAGTTTCTTCATGGCACGTGCATTCACAGGTCGCCGGATGGCCTTTGTGGCATCCGCCGGCGTTCTGGCACTGGGCCTCGCCGCTTGCGGTGGATCCAGTGACAGCGGTTCATCCAGCTCGGCTGCGCCGGAGTCATCCGCTGCAGAGACCTCGGCAGCACCCGCTCCCGGCGAGCCCGTCAAGGTGACCCTGATCACCAAGGACTCGACCAACCCGTTCTTCGTCGCCATGCAGGAGGGCGCGAAGGAGGCTGCTGCAGCTCAGGGCGTCGAGCTCACCGTCGGCTCCGGCAAGGCAGAGGGCGACGATCAGGGCCAGATCGATCTCATCGAGCAGGCCATCGCTCGCGGTGACGCGGGCATCCTGATCACGCCTATCTCGACCAACGTCAACGCCGCGATCGAGAAGGCACGCGCCGCGGGCCTCTACGTCATTGCTCTCGACACCCCGACCGATCCCCCGGACACGGTGGACATCACCTTCGCGACGGACAACTGCCTCGCGGGTGAGGCCATCGGTCAGTGGACCGCTGGCTGGCTCAACGGCGAGAAGGCCACCATCGCGCGTCTGGTCATCTTCAACGACCGCATGGTGTCCGTCGACTACTGCCGTGACAACGGCTTCCTCAAGGGTATGGGCATCGACATCGCTGACCTCACGGTCATGGGTGACGAGGCCGAGTCCGGCACGTACTCCACCGGTGCCGGTGGCGAGTACGAGTGGGTCTGCCTTGAGGCGACTGGCGCCAACCAGGAGGGTGGCCGCGCGGGCATGGAGAAGTGCCTCGCTGCTAACCCCGACATCAACGTCGTTTACACGATCAACGAGCCCACCGCCTTCGGTGCTGCTGAGGCCCTCAAGGCCGCCGGCAAGACCATCGGCACGGACGTCGTCATCGTGTCGGTCGACGGTGGTCTCGCGGGTGTCGAGGCTGTGAAGGCTGGCGAGATCCAGGCCACCTCGCAGCAGTACCCGCTTCTCATGGCGAGCCTCGGCGTCGAGGCCATTGCGGCCATCGCCGCCGGCGGTGCGCCCCCTGAGAACACCTCGGCTGACGGCACGTTCTTCGATACCGGTGTGAAGCTGTGCACCGAGACTCCGCAGGACACCGTCACCGCTGCCGAGCAGTGGACTGCCCAGCAGTGCATCGACAACGCCTGGGGCTGATCGATTCCTAGGTAGTCAGGTGCGGGGCGGCTTTCTTTCAGAAGGCCGCCCCGCACTTCTTCTCCACCGCTAGTCTGCTCCCCACCCGTTCCACGCCTGGAGGTTGACGTGAGTTCAACTGCTCCCACGACGGCCGTCGAGGAGTTCGCCGGCAAGGCGACCGCTATGCAGAAGGTCCAGTCGACCCTGCATCGCTACCCCTGGCTGAGTCCGCTGGTCGTCCTCGGTGTCCTTCTGGTCATCTTCGTGGGACTCGGCTTCCTCGGCGTCGGCGATCTCGACAACTTCATCAGGCCGGGCACGCTCTCCCTGGTCCTGCAGCAGACGGTCATCGTCGGCACTCTCGCGATCGCGCAGACCATCGTGATCCTCACCGCGGGCATCGACCTGAGCATCGGCGCCATCATGGTCTTCGGCCAGATGTTCATGGCCAATCTGGCGGTCTACACCACCGCCTCCAATGTCACCTTCATGGCCGGGCAGAATCCCGCCGTCGCTGTCTTCGTCGGAATCCTGGTCTCGACATTGGCAAGCAGCCTCAACGGCTTCCTCATCGTGCGATTCAACCTGCCACCGTTCATCGTGACCCTGGGCACCCTGAGTATCTTCACGGCCCTCACCCTGATCCTGTTCAAGGCGCGCACCATCCAGGGCAAGGAGATGCCCGACTTCATGGGGCTGCTCGGCACGGGCTTCCAGATCGGGCCGTTCACCTTCACCCTCGGCCTCGTGGTGATGCTCGCCCTCTACGGGATCTTCGCCTACGCGCTGCGTGGCACGGCCTGGGGCACTCACGTCTATGCCGTCGGCGATGACCCCGCGGCCGCCGAGCTCTCCGGCATCAACGTCAAGCGCGTGCTCTTCAGCGTCTACGCCATCGCCGGTGTCGTCATCGGCATCGCGGGCTGGATCACCATTGGCCGCCTCGATGCCGCCAGCCCCAACGTCGCTCCTGAAATCAACCTCGAGACGATCACCGCCGTCGTGATCGGTGGCACGTCGCTCTTCGGTGGCCGTGGTCGCCTCATCGGCACGCTCCTTGGCACGCTCATCATCGTCGTCCTCGACTTCGGCCTGTCCCTGGCCGGGCTCGACCAGGCCTATCGCGTGCTCGCGATCGGCGTCCTCGTCATCGTCGCCGTCGCTGTCGACCAGTGGATTCGGAAGGTGAAGGCATGACCGCTACGACCACAACTCAGCCGATCGTCCAGGGCAAGGACCTCAACAAGTCCTTCGGCCGCGTCGTCGGCCTGGCCGACTGCAACTTCGAGCTCTACCCGGGTGAGGTGTGCGCGGTTGTCGGCGACAACGGTGCCGGCAAGTCCACGCTCATCAAGTGCCTGTCCGGAGCCCTCTCGCCGGATTCCGGCGAGATGTTCGTCAGCGGCAATCGCGTGGCATTCAAGTCCACCAACGACGCTCGCGCGCACGGAGTCGAGACGGTCTACCAGACCCTCGCGGTCGCCCCTGCTCTCGACATTTCCGAGAACCTCTACCTCGGCCGCGAAGAGCGCAAGAAGGGCTTCCTGGGCAAGGTCTTCCGCAGCCTCGATAAGAAGGGGATGCGCAAGAAGGCGACGCAGAGCCTCAACGAACTCGGGGTGCTCACCGTCCAGAGCATTACCCAGACGGTCGAGACGCTCTCCGGCGGGCAGCGACAGGCCGTTGCCGTCGCTCGCGCGGGGGCCTTCGGCTCCCAGGTCGTCATCCTGGACGAGCCGACGGCCGCCCTGGGCGTCAATGAATCTGCTCGCGTCCTGCAGTTGATCAAGGACCTGCGTGACAAGGGCATGAGCATCATCCTCATCTCTCACAACATGCCGCAGGTCTTCGATGTCGCTGATCGCATCCACGTGCAGCGACTCGGTCGCCGTGCCGGTGTCGTGACTCCCCAGTCGCACACGATGAACGACGTCG
>JAULZJ010000091.1:0-6621 GCA_032117435.1 Candidatus Nanopelagicales bacterium
AGATGTCACCGGAGGAGATGTCACCGGAGGAGATGTCAACGATGGGCATGCAGCGACCCTAGTGCGCGCACGTGCGTCAGGACGATGATGCTCGGTCCACCGGCACGGTGCTGCCGCGCACCACCAGGGTGGTGGGGACGGTGATCTCCTCCGTCGCCTCGGTCTCGCGCCCGAGCATGCGGCCGAGCAGTGCCTCCGCCGCCATGCGGCCCATCTCCGCGACGGGCTGTCCCACGGTCGTGAGATCGAGGAGTTCCGCGAGCTCGTGGCCGTCGATGCTGGCGATGGCGATGTCCGATCCGGGCCGGATGCCGTGGCGTTGCAGGGCACGGATGGCGCCGAAGGCCATGTCATCGGACATGGCGAAGACCGCGGTGGGAGGCCGCGGCTGCGAGAGCAGAGATGTCATCGCCGCCTCGCCACCGGCGACGGTGAAGTATCCGAAGGCCTCGAGGGAGGCATCCGGCTCGAGCCCGGCGCCCGCCATCGCACTTGCGTAGCCCTGCGCCCGACTGGCCTGGGAGGTCGACGCGTGCGGCCTGCCGGAGATGATGCCGATGCGCTCGTGGCCGAGATTGATGAGGTGCTGGGTCGCCATCCGGCCCGCAGCCGTGTCGTCGATGCACACGGACGGGACATCGGGCCAGCGCACGCCGATGAAGCTGGTCGGCAGGCCGATCTCGAGCATGTCCGCGATGCGTGGAGCGTCCGTCGGCAGGGTGACGACGATGACGCCATCGACACGGCCGCGCAGTCGGCGCTCCGCCGGCAGGCCGGGGCTCGTGGCCGGATCGCCGACCTCGTAGACGAGCAGGTCGACATCACTGGCCTGGAGGACGTCGCTGATGCCGGACAGCACGGTGGAGAAGAACCACCGATCGATGAACGGCGTGATGACCGCGATCGTCCCCGTGCGACCGCTGGCCAGTCGCGAGGCGCTGGGAGACACGACGTAATCGAGCTCCGCGGCCACTCGGCGTACCCGCTCGCGCGTCTCCGGGTCGACATGAGGAAGGCCGCGCAGCGCTCGCGAGACCGTGGCCGTGGACACTCCCGCCGCCTGGGCGACATCGCGGATGGTGATCGACACGCTTCCCCTCCGCGCTACGACGCCGCGAAACGGCGCTGTCGGATACTGCAACGGCCCGGCTCGCATTCGGATACAGGCCCGGTCGGGGAGTGTACGGCGCTTTCCAGGAACGCCGCAACCGCTTACACAGGACGCACCCCCAGACGCCGTCAGCCTCGCGGCACCCACTCCCCACGACCGTCGTCGACCAAATGGCGGCCATTCGGTCGACGACGCATGCCCCCAGCAGCCATTCGGTCGACGTCGGCGGATCACCCCTCGGCGAGGGAGCGGGCCACGCCGTCGAGAATGTCCGTCTCGCTGGCAATGACCGGCATTCCCGTGCGGCGCATGATGGCGCGCAGCACGAGGGCACCTCCCCCGATGACGTCGACCCGACCGGGGTGCATAACCGGGAGCTCGGCACGCTCGGCGCGCGGCATGACCAGCAGGCGCTCGGTCACCTCGTCGATCTGATCCAAGGTGGCCTCGCGGCCGTGGATCTCCGCCGGGTCGTAGACCAGCAGGCCGTGGATGAGCGCAACAAGGGTCGTCACCGTGCCCGCGACCCCGACGAGCGAGCGCGCCCGATCGAGCGGCACGGCTGAGGCTGCCTCGCCCAGGGCCGCGGCGACATCGGCCTCCACTCGAGCGATCTCCTCGGACGATGGAGGATCGCCATGAAGATGGCGTTCGGTCATGCGCACGCAGCCGATGTTGACGGACATGGCCGCATCGACTCGCGATGCTCCGTCAAGATCTCGGCCGCCGAGCACGAACTCGGTGGAGCCGCCGCCGATGTCGACGACCAGGGTCGGCATGGCGATGCGATCACGCGGCAGCCCCTCGACAGCGCCTCGGAAGGAAAGGTGCGCCTCCTCGGCTCCCGTGATCACCTCGGGCTCGACACCGAGGCGTGCGCGGACACCGGCGACGAGGGCATCGCGGTTGCTCACGTCGCGGCTCGCACTCGTCGCGACGAAGCGCAGACGCTCAACGCCTGACGTCTTCAGCGCGACGGCGTACTCCTCGCATGCGGCAAAGGTCCGATCGAGCGCGGCCGCCGAGAATGCGCCCGTGCGATCGACACCTTCTCCCAGGCGCACCACGATCATCCGCCGCTCCACCTCATCGAGTGACGAGCCAGCGACATCGGCGATGAGCAGGCGGATGCTGTTGGTGCCGCAATCGATGGCCCCCACCCTCACGACGAGACCTCCTCGCCGCATGGATGGGAGGTCCACCACTCCCCCATGAGCCGCCTCGTCTCGTCGCCGAGGGGATTGACCCCGGGACCGGCGGCGAGCGCATGCGCGAGGAGGACGTGGAGGCACTTCACGCGCTGCGGCATGCCCCCTGCCGAGACCCCCTGGATCTCCGGGACGTCGCCGAACTCCGCGCGCGTCGCGAGGTAGGCGACGTGCGCACCGGCGTACGCCTCGCGCAGATCCGGATCAGCGTCGAGACGAGCCTCCATGTCGCGCATGACACCCGAGCCCTCGAGTCGACCGACCGCCGATGCTGCTCGGGGACAGGTGAGGTAGTAGACGGTGGGGAAGGGAGTGCCGTCAGACAATCGGGGTGCCGTGACGACGACATCCGGCTGGCCGCAGGGACAGCGATGTGCCACCTCGACGATGTCACGCGGCTCCCGGCCGAGTTGCTGGGCAATCGCCTCCAGGTCCGCCGGACTGATCACGACCGATCAGCCTGGCGCGTGGACTCCCAGAGTCGGGAGTACCACGGTGCCTGGTCGGCGAGGTCCTCCGCCTCGGGCACGACGGGTCTGTCGTCCTCGCCCAGGACGACATAGCCAACCTCTCCGGGGAAGACGAAGTGCAGGCGGCTGCGCGCCTGCGCGATCACGAAGGCGGGGTCCTCCCAGTCCTCAAGCTCTGCCTGCAGGCCCTCCACCCGCTCACGCGCCTCGGCCACGTCCGTCTCGAGCGCAGCGATCTCCGACTGCTGGGCCAGCCATGCGCGCAGGGGGATCGCCAGGGTCACCACCAGGGCAGCCAGCACGAGGATGAGGATGGCCGCCCGGCCGGTGAGGGCAGGACGGGGACCGGACACCCGCCCATGCTCTCACGCAGTGGGACGTGAGCGCGGGAACGCCGCGGCCCCGGCGTAGCGTCCCGCGTCCTCGAGTTCCTCCTCGATGCGGAGCAGCTGGTTGTACTTGGCGACGCGCTCTGAGCGGGCAGGGGCACCCGTCTTGATCTGGCCCGCGTTGACCGCCACCGCGAGATCCGCGATCGTCGTGTCCTCGGTCTCGCCGGAGCGGTGGCTCATCATGCACCGATAGCCGTTGCTCTGCGCCAGCGATACTGCGTCGAGGGTCTCGGTGAGGGTGCCTATCTGGTTGACCTTGACCAGGAGCGCATTCGCTGCGCCCTCGGCGATGCCGCGCGCGAGACGATCGGGATTGGTCACGAAGAGATCGTCGCCGACCAGCTGCACGCGATCGCCGATGGCATCCGTGCAGTGGATCCAACCGGCCCAGTCGTCCTCCGCGAGCGGATCCTCGATCGAGACCAGGGGGAAGTCAGCGAGCAGTCCCTCGTAGTAGCCGGTCATCCACTCACTGGAACGATCCGCGCCCTCAAAGCGGTAGGCCCCATCGCGGTAGAACTCCGTCGATGCCACATCGAGCGCCAGGGCCATGTCCGATCCTGCTGTGAGCCCCGTGCGCTGGATCGCTTCCATGATCAGCTCGAGCGCGGCACGATTGCTCGCGAGGCTCGGAGCGAATCCGCCCTCGTCGCCGAGTCCGGTCGCGAGACCACGCTCGCGCAGCACCGACTTGAGCGCGTGGTAGGTCTCGGCGCCCCACCGCAATGCCTCTCTGAATGTCGCCGCACCGATTGGAGCGACCATGAACTCCTGGATGTCCACGTCGGTGTCCGCGTGCGCTCCGCCATTGAGGATGTTCATCATCGGCACGGGAAGCACGTGGGCATTGGGGCCGCCGACATATCGGAAGAGCGGCAGGCCTGCAGATGCCGATGCAGCACGCGCCACAGCGAGGGAAACGCCCAGGATGGCGTTCGCCCCGAGTCGTGACTTATTGGGCGTGCCGTCCAGATCGACCATGATCTGGTCGATGAGTCGCTGCTCCGAGGCATCGATGCCGACGATTTCGGGCGCGACCTCGTCCTCGACCGCGGCGACGGCTTCGAGGACGCCCTTGCCGAGGTAGCGCCCTGCATCGCCGTCGCGGCGCTCGGCGGCTTCGAACGCGCCGGTGGACGCGCCCGAGGGAACGGCTGCGCGCGCAGCCGCTCCGTCGTCGAGGACGATCTCGACCTCCACTGTGGGGTTGCCGCGCGAGTCGAGGATCTCGCGCGCGATGACGTCATCGATGCTGGCCATAGGACGACCCTATCCACCGCCAGGGGCGCCCCGGGCTCAGAGTCCGAGCACCGCTCGCAGGTGCCGGGGACCGAGGGAGCCGTGATCGAGCACGAGGTCATGCAGTTGCCGATCGGACCAGTCCGGGTGCAGGACACGCAGGTCGTCCACGAGTTGGCGCACTCCCCGCCAGCCGACGAAATAGGTCGGGAGCTGTGCCGCACTCAGCATTGCGCGTCGCCACTTGCCGGCGGCCTCGGCCTCCTCCTGGAACCCCCGTCGGGTGAGGAGCTCGATGGCACCGATCTCGTCGATGTCGCCGCCATGGACGCGTGCATCGAGGATGGCGTTGAGGGTCGCCCTAGCCTGCATCTTGAGCTGCTGGAGCCGCATGCGCAGCCCGGCGCGGCGATCGTCGTCCGGCGCATAGCCGCGGTCGACCATGAGCTCCTCGGCGTACACCGCCCATCCCTCGATGAACACACCTGAGGGTGCGAGGCGCCTGATCAGCGACGTGGGCGCGGCGCTGGCTCGCGCCAACTGCACCGCGTGGCCCGGCATGGCTTCATGGATCGTGAGGTCGTGCAAGAGGTCGACGTTGTACTCGCGCAGGAATGACATCACGCGCGCATCCGGCCAGTCGGCCGGCGGGGGCGCGACCGCAACGAAGGTGGGCAGGCGCGCCTCTTCGAGGGGCCCTGGGGCATCGCAGTAGGCCACCGCGATCCCGTGATGGATGCGCGGCATGTCGCGCACGTGGACGACATGATCGGGCAGCGTGAGGAGATCGTGGTCGCGCACGAAGGCAGTCGTGCGACCCAGGGCAGCCTGGATGGTCGGCACGATGGCATCGCGGTCGGCAGCAGCCGCCTCGGCGAGCGCACGCCGCACGATGTCCGGGGAGTGCCCGGACTCCCCGAGGTACTCCGCTGCGGTCTGGCGCAGTCGGGCGGTGACCTCGTCGAGATGGGACTCAGCCATCTCGAGCACCTGCACTGGGGCGAGTTCCTCGTCGAGGTGGTGCCATACGGCAGCGCTGTAGAGGCGTACGCCGAGCCGCGGATCACGGCGTGAGCGCGGCTGGGCATCGGCGAGCCACGCTCCATGCGCGCTGATGGCCTCGCGCGCAGCATCGACGGCATCCATCGCGAGCGGGCCGAGGGCGGCGAGCTCGTCGAGCACCCCATCGAATCCCGCAAGCCGCTGGAGGGCCGTCTCTACGTGCAGCGCTGACATCTCGCCCAAGGTCGAGCGCGCCGCACGAAGGAAGTCCGGGAGGGCCCGCAATCGCTGGTCAGCATGCGCCAGGCGATCTACTGACGGGGCGAAATCGCGGATGGCGAGCGCGTGCAGCCCACTCGCCGGATCCCAGACGAGGGGATCCCACGTGTGGCGTGCGATCTCCGTGAGGTCGAACGCCGAAGCCGCGAGGTGCGCCCGGAGGACCTCGAGGTCCACCTGCTCCTCGACCGTCAACTCCAGGTCGTCGACACCGTCGATCGCCGTGAGGAGTTCGTCTAGCTGACGTACGTGCTCGGCGACGGCGGAGGGGGTGAGATCCGGCAGCAGCCCGTCGTAAGCGTGCATTCCCAAGGATGTCGCGCGCACTGGATCGAAGGACAGCAGCGTGTCACGCGCCTGAATCGCCAGCGTCTGCAATCGATCGGAGGCGCTCACGCACCCTCCACGTCGCGGATCCGCTGGACCTGCCGGCGGATGGCCGCGCGCAGGGCAGCCTCGGCATCCAGGCCATCGGCGCGACTCGCCGCGACGATGCCGAGCAGGAGGTCACCGAGAGCCCCCTCATCGGCCGCAGTCGGCATGCCTGGCGGCAGGTCCGGCACGGGCACTTCGAGGCGCTCGCTGCGTGACAGCACCTTGCCCGCACGGAGCAGGGCAGGAAGGGCCTCGGGGATCCCCTCGGTGACGGATGCGCGACCCTTCTCGCGAGCCTTCAACTCATGCCATCGCGACTCGACCTGCTCTGCGGTCGTGGCGTCGTCGGCATCCGCCGCGAAGACGTGTGGGTGCCGGCGGATGAGCTTGGCTGCGATCCCGCGCGCGACGTCGTCGATATCCCAGGGATCGTCCGCGTCCTCCTGCGCGATGCGCGCGTGGAAGACGATCTGGAGGAGCAGATCCCCCAGCTCCTCGCGCAGGTCATCCCGGCTGCCGGATTCGATGGCCTCCGCCGTCTCGTA
>JAULZJ010000092.1:0-45184 GCA_032117435.1 Candidatus Nanopelagicales bacterium
CTGGCTGCATTCCCACCACGCGGAGCGGATCGATTCGCGAGTCGATGCAGGTGACGATGGCCAGGCCGCGGGCGGCGCGTCCGGTGAGATCGCTCCCGGCGTAGCCCGTCGCGTGCTCGTCGTTGGCCGCGAGCACATCCTCGAACGCCTCGATGGGGAAGCGCTTGGAGTCAGGCATCGTCGATCGTCTCCCCTCGGGCATGGGCGAGCAGGGCCTCGCGCAGCGACCGGGCCTGGCTCGGCGCCGGCAGCTCCACCTCGACCATCCCGTCCCTCACGCGAGCAGGGTAGACCGCCAGACCGGCTCCCGGTGTTCCCTGGAGCGTGCCGTCGCGCAGGTCATAGCGCCACCAGTGAGATGGACAGGTGATGACGCCGTCGCGGCAGACGCCGCCTTCGAGGGACGCGCCCTTGTGCAGGCACGCTGCGGACACGGCACGCGGATGGCCGTCGACCATGGCAACGAGGACGGGGATGGAGCCATGGTCGAACCTGCGCGGCGCATCTGTGAGGGAGTCCGCCGCGAAGGTGGGCATCCATGCGGGCGCCGGGGCGGGGATGCTCACGGGGCCGGTGGCGCGACGCCGCCGGGACGCGCGACGGAGAAGGGCTCGCCGCCGATGCCCCACTCATCCGCGGTGATCTCGTAGATGGCGACGCGGATCCGCTCGAGTGGCACCCCGAGGGTCTCAGCCATGCTGGCACTCAGATTGCGGATGAGGGCATGCTTCTGCTCGGTGGTGCGACCCTCCACCATCGTGACCTGAATCAGCGGCATGCGACCTCCACGGTCCCGAGACGATCGATGCGGGCGACGACGCTGTCGCCAGGACTCACGGCGAAGGCCGCCGTGCATGCCCCCGACAATACGGTCATACCGGCCTGCAACCCCTCACCCCGGCGTGCCAGCGCGCGGACAAGCCACGCGACCGATGATGCGGGGTGCCCGAGCACGGCCGCTCCCGCAGCCGTCGCGACGACCACGCCGTTGAGCTCCAGGACGACACCGAGCAGGCGCAGCTCCAGGCCGATCGGATCGACGACGCTCGAGCCCGTGATGAATCCTGCCGAAGAGGAGTTGTCCGCGATCACGTCCGGCAGGGTGAACGAGTAGCCCGCGTAGCGGGAATCGAGGACATCGATGGCAGGCATGACCGCCGCCGTGGCCGCGAGGACGTCGGTCGCCCCCACATCCGCGCCCTCGAGATCATCGCCGATCAGGAAGGCGATCTCGACTTCGACGCGAGGCTGGATGAAGCTCTCGACGACGAGGGGCTCGCCGGGCTCGAGGCGCATGTCGTCAGTGAGCCAGCCGTACAACGGCTCGCTCACGTTCATCTGCTTCTGCTTGGCCTCGCTAGTGAGTCCCAGCTTGGCCCCCACCACGCGATGCCCCTGTGCGATGCGGTCGGCGACGACGAGTGCCTGGAGATCGTAAGCCGTCGCGATATCGAAGTCGCCGTAGTCGCTCGTGAGCGCTGTGGTCGCTGTGCGAGTTCGCGCGGCATCCACGAGGCGGGCGGCGCCCTCCTGGGCAGGGAAGCTCATGCGGTCACCTCCGCTTCGGCGTGCTTGCGTGCGAGCTCGAGTGCGACGTCGATGATCATGTCCTCCTGGCCGCCCACGACCTGGCGGCGACCGAGCTCTAGGAGGATCTCGGAGATCGGCACGTCGTACCGTGCGGCGGCTCGCTCGGCATGGAGCAGGAAGCTGCCGTAGACCCCGGCATAGCCGAGCAGGAGGCCCGCCCGGTCGATGACCTGCTGACGAGGCATGAGTGGCCGCACCACCTCCTCGGCGACATCCATGAGGATCAGCGGGTCGACGCCGGTCTCGATGCCGTACTTCGTGGAAACGGCGGCGAGAATTTCGGTCGGGCAGTTGCCGGCTCCCGCGCCGAGACCGGCGGAGGTGCCGTCGAGGTTCTTGGCGCCCTCCTCGTAGGCGGCGATGGAGTTGGCCACGGCCATGGAGAGATTGTTGTGGGCGTGCACGCCCAAGGGGATGTCCAAGGCCGTGACCAGGGCGCTGACGCGGCGGCGCACGTCATCGACGGTCATGGCGCCGGCCGAGTCGGCGATGTAGATCGTGTCCGCGCCGTAGGACTGCATGAGCAGTGCCTGCTCGACGAGGCCCTCCGGGGAGTTCATGTGGGCCAACATGAGAAAGCCGATGGCCTCCATGCCGAGCTCCTTGGCGACCCTGATGTGCTGCTCGGTGATGTCGGCCTCGGTGCAGTGCACGGCGATCCGCGCCACTGAGACGCCGAGCTCGCGCACCTCGCGCAGGTCATCGGCCAGGCCGATGCCCGGCAGCATGAGGCAGGCAATCTGCGCCTGCTGGGTTGTCTCGCACGCCTTGGCGATCAGCTCCTTTTCTGGCACCGCGGAGAAGCCGTAGTTGAAGCTCGATCCGCCGAGACCGTCACCGTGGGCGATTTCGATGACCTGCACGCCCGCACGGTCGAGGCCTTCGACGATTTTGATGACATCTTCGGCGTAGTACTGGTGGCTGATGGCATGCGAGCCGTCGCGCAGGGTCGAGTCGATGAGTCGGTAATCGGTGGTCATGCCGTGGCTCCTCTGTGCTCCGCGATGGCCTCGCCGACGCGCATCGCGGCAGCTGTCATGATGTCGAGATTGCCGGCATAGGGCGGTAGATAGTCGCCCGCCCCCTCGACCTCGAGCAGGACGACCACGCGGTGCGGCACCACTCCACCGGGGGTGTTGTAGGGCCCCTCCTCGATGACGGGCGGATTCTTCAGCCGGTAGCCGGGCACGTACTGAGCGACGTCCTTCTCCATGGAGTAGACGGACTCCAGCACGGCATCGTGGTCCGTCCCCTCGGGCAGTGCCCCGAAGACCGTGTTGCGCATCATGATCGGCGGTTCCGCCGGATTCAAGATGATGATGGCCTTGCTCGTATCCGCACCACCGATCTCGCGGAGCGCGGTGGACGTCGTCTTCGTGAATTCATCGATGTTCTGACGCGTGCCCGGCCCCGCCGACTTGGACGACACGGTCGAGACCATCTCGGCGTACGGAAGGGACGGGATGGCACGTCGAATGGCGTAGACCATCGGCGTCGTCGCTTGGCCACCACAGGTGACCATGTTGATGTTGGGTGCGTCGAGGTGCTCCGTGAGGTTGACGGCCGCGATGACCTTGGGTCCGCGTGCCGCCGGGGTGAGGTCAACAGCGGTGATCCCGGCATCGGCGTACTTCTTGTAATAGCGCACGTGCACATAGGCGCTCGTCGCATCGAAGACCATGTCGAAGTCGTCAGGATGGTCGAGGATCCAGTCGGGACCCTCGTGCGGCGCGTCGAGTCCCAGTGCCTTGGCCCGGGCCAGGCCGTCGGAGGCGGAGTCGATGCCCACGAGGGCGGTGAGTTGCAACTTGTCGCTGCGCAGCATCTTGACCATGAGGTCGGTCCCGATATTGCCGGAGCCGACGATGGCGCAACGTGGGGGCATGGATTCTTCCCTTCTCGTGGGTGAACGGCTGATCATGTGGTGCGCACGGTGATCGGGCCGAGTCGATCGAAGTCGGCGCGGAAGACGTCGCCTGCCTGGAAGGGAACGGCGGCGTGTAGGGCGCCCGTCATGATGATGGCCCCCGCGGGAAGGGCGACCCCGAGCGGGTGGAGCGTGTTGGCAAGCCAGGCGACGGCATCGATAGGGCCGCCGAGCGCGGCCGCGCCTGCGCCCGTCGCGACCAGCTCGCCATTGCGGGTGAAGACCATGCCGATGAGGGCGGGATCGAAGTCGGCGAGCGGCACGACCGTGCGTCCGAAGGCAACGGCGCCATTGGAGGCCAGGTCCGAGATGGTGTCCGCCAGCGTGATCTTCCAGTCGGCGATGCGACTGTCGACGATCTCCAAGGCAGCGACAAGGCCGCGCGTCGCCTCCCAAGCTTGCGTGACCGTGCAATGCGGGCCCGAGAGCGGCGTGTCGAGCACGACGCAGATCTCGGCCTCCATGCGCGGCGCGATATAGCGGTCGGTCGGGACCTCTCCGCCATCGGCGTAGACGGTCGATCCCAGGACGGGCGCATAGTCGGGTTGGTCCACCCCGAGCATCTCCTGCATCGGCTTGCTCGTGAGCCCGAGCTTGTAACCGATGATGGTGTCGCCTTCGGCGAGCAGGCCTTCCACCAAACCCTGCTGGACGGCGTAGGCGTCTACGACGGTCATGCCCGGAAAGCGATCGGTCAGGGGAGCGATCGGCGTTCGATCTCGGCGCGCGGCGAGCAGCGCCTGCGACATCTCGCGGACCTGATCTGCGTTGGGTCTGGTCACGGGCTTCCCTCTCCTGCGGATCGTCGGGGTGTTCGTGGATCTCGGTAGCCGAGGCGACGACTCACCGCCATGGCCGCGTCGACGGCAGGCCTGGCGAAGCGACGGAGCGAGTCGCTTCCGAGACGCTGCACGGGGCCGACGATCGAGAGAGCCGCGATCACGTCACCGCGCTCATTGCGCACGGGAGCCGCGATGGAGGCTGCCCCCAACTCGGACTCGTTCACATTCTCGGCCCACCCCTGGCGTCGGATCTCCACGAGAGTGCTGCGCAAGGCCCGTGGATCGGTGATCGTGTACGGGGTCTTGCGCTCGAGTCGCCAGCCGTGCAGCAGGGCGTCCAGTTCCTCCTGTGGCAGGTAGGCCAGGAGGAGTTTGCCCGTGCTGGTGCAGTGTGCGTCGTTTCGGTGGCCGACGCGGCCAAAGAGACGCAGCGTCTGCGGGCTCTCCCGCCGCTCGACGTAGACGACCTCGCGCCCATCGAGGACGGCGACCTGGACCGTCTCCCTAGTGGCATTGCGCAGTTGGTCGATGACGGGCGAGCAGGCCTCGTGGAGGTCGTTATGGAGCGCGACCGATGCACCTAACTCGTACATCGCAAGGCCCAGGCGGTACGCTCCCGTGTCGGGATCCTGCTCAAGGAGACGCTCTTCGGCAAGCGTGCTCAGGAGCCGATGCGCGGTGCTCTTGCCGATCCCCAGGCGCCGTGACAACTCGGTGACGCCGATGTCCCGGTCGCCCCGGCCGAACTCCTTGAGTAGGCGCGCCGCATTGCGCACGCTGGACAGGGTGGAGTGCTGCCGTCGAGGCTCCGGGGCGGTCATGGCGCTGTCCTCAGGTGCTGCAGCAGGGCACGGCGTGCGTCCGCTGGATCGACATCGGGGCCCAGGTCGAGGCCGGGGGCGACGGCCTGGGCGAGCAGTACCTGTGAGCGAGGTAGGCCGGCGACATGCGCGCCCTGCATCTCGTCGACGAGTGACTCGCGTCCCGGTGCATGCGCACGAATGGCGTCGAAGTCCCGCGCTGCCGCTGCATGGGAGTGCGCGAGACCGGTGCCCGCGTGCAGGGCATGGTGGGCAGTGAGGCTGCTGCCCGGGGGGACTGCCAGGTGGTAGACAACGGTGCGAATGCCGAGTGCGCGGCGTACCTCGTTGTGATTCGGGCCCCCAGACTCGTCGATGAGCCCGAGGTCGGGTGCGACGACAGGGTCGAAGAAGCGCAGTGTCCACGCGACGTCTTGCAGGGAGTCCTGCAGCTGCACCTCCTGGCCGGAGGGTGCGGGGAGTGACTCCACCGTGCCGATCACGTGGAGCATGCGTGCGCCGGCGGCAGCGACGGTGAGGCCCTCCGCCGATGTGAGCGGGAGTCGTGCGCGCTCCGCGGGGGGAAGGGTGAGGACGGCGTCGAGGTAGGCCTGATGCAGCGCACGGACATAGTCGGCCATGGCCTGGCGCATCGCCTCGGGTCCCTCCACGCGCGGGAACGTATCAGATACGTCCCGCATGCGGGAACGTCGTCCTTCCATGCGGGACACGGGCACCCTAGATTGCGAACCACGAGAGCGGCCATCCGGCCCGAGGGGAGCGACGATGGGAATCCTGCGCTTGGCGCACGTCGACATCACGGTCACGGATCTCGATCTGGCGTCTGCGTACTACACCGAGGTCATGGGCATGCTCGAAGTCGAGCGCGACGACAACTCGGTCTACCTGAAGTGCTGGGACGAGGTGGACCATCACTCCCTGCGCATCTCCTACGCGCCGCGCGTGGGCTTCGATCTCATGTCCTTCAAGGTCCTGCGCGAGGACGATCTCGCCGACCTCGAGAATGCCGTCGGCAAATACGGCTTCCCCGTGGAGCGCATCAGCAAGGGTTCGTCCATCGGCCAGGGCGAGTCCATCCGCTTCGAAACTCCATCCGGTCAGGTCATGGAACTCGTCCACGACGTGGAGAAAATCGGCCGCGCCACGGGATCACTGAATCCCGCGCCCTTCGCCGAAGGAATGCGCGGCATCGCGCCACCGCGGATGGATCACCTCCTCGTCACAGCGGAGGAGGTCGGGGAGTCCACTAAATTCTTCACGGACGTGCTGGGGTTCCGGGTCACGGAGCAGTTGCTGGACGGTGATGGGCATCAGGCGGCGACGTGGATGGAGCGTTCGCACTCCCCGCACGACCTCGCGATCGTCTCGGGGCCCAATGGAGGTCTCCACCACTTCGCCTACTGGCTGGACGACTGGGATCACGTGCGTCGCTCGGCTGACATCCTCGCGTACAACGGCATCCAGATCGACGTGGGTCCGACGCGTCACGGCATCACGCGTGGCAACACCATCTACTTCTTCGACCCGCTCGGCACGCGCAACGAGGTGTTTACTGGCGGCTACCGTCCCGATCCGGATTTCCCGACCATCACGTGGACCGAGGACAACATCGGACGGGCCGTCTTCTACTACGAGGGCGAGCTCAACGAGAGATTCATGAAGGTGCACACCTGATGTCGATACTGCGTCTGTCCCATGTCGAGATCAAGGTCCCCGACCTCGAGCTCGCCACCGCGTACTACACCGAGGTGGTCGGGCTCGTCGAGACCGCCCGCGAGCCTGAGCGCGTGTATCTCAAGTGCTGGGATGAGCATCAGCATCACTCGCTCGTCCTTGCCTACTCCCCGTCCTATGGCCTGGCACATATGGGCTGGAAGGTCGAGAGCCTTGAGGATCTCGACTTCTATGCTGCTCGACTCCAGGAGGCCGGTATTGCCGTCACTCGGCTGGCGGGGGCGGACGTCGGGATCGGCGGGGGCTCGGTGGTGCGCTTCGAGACACCTTCGGGCCACCAGATGGAACTCATTCACGGGATGGAGCAGGTGGGCAACCTCCTCCCGCTCACCAATCCCCCTCCTCGCCCCATGGGTCTTGTCGGTATCGCTCCTCCGCGGCTGGACCACATCTTCATCACCGTCGAGAACGTCAACGGCATGACGACCTTCCTCCAGGACGTCCTGGACTTCCACCTCACGGAGCAGGTGATGGGAGACGATGGCTTCCAGATAGCGACCTGGCTCGAGGTCTCGCACTCCTCCCACGACATCGCCCTTGTCACCGGACCCGACGGCGGACTCCATCACTTCGCCTTCTGGGTCGATGACTGGAATGACATCCGTACGGCATCCGATGTCCTCGCCTATCACGGAGTCAGGATCGAGACCAACCCCACACGCCACGGAGCCACCCGTGGGCATTGCGTCTACTTCTTCGACCCTGCGGGCAATCGCAACGAGGTATTAACCGGAGGATATTGGGCTGATCCGGACGAGCCGCCCATCACCTGGACCGAGGGTGAGATGGGCAGGGCGCTGTTCTATTACGACGGCGTCGTCAACCAGCGCTTCCTCACGGTGCACAGCTAGGAGTCCCATGACGATGACCGAGCCCGATCTCCCGGTGACGCTCCCGCGCACCGAGCGCCCCGATGCCCCGGCGTACCTGCAGAAGTACCTCGATCGCGAGGCCCGAGGCGCCCGCCCCGGTGTCGCCGTGTCCGCCCAGGCTGGCGATGAGACCCCGCTCTACCTGCGCCGCTTCCGCGACCGTCGCACGACGGGTACGGTGCTCGATTCCCCCGTGCCCCTGTGGGAGGGAGCGGATGTGGGTGCCACGCGTGCCTGGGCCGAGGTCACGCGCACGAAGGAGATCGTGCCGGAGCGCAAGGACCAGACAAAAGCGGCCGTCACCGACGTCTACTTCGTCCGTCACGGCGAGACCCAGGGCTACTCCACGGAGTCCGGTCTCACCCCGCTGGGCTCGTGGCAGGCGCATCGACGCGGCAAGGAGCTCGCCCGCCGAATCATGTCCGGACACCACGTCACCATGGCCTGCGCCAATACCAACCGCGCGCGGCAGACCGCCGAGGGCATCCGCAAGGGCATGCTCGACGAACTCGTGCTCTTCGGCCGCGATGCCACTGTCGGCGAGGTGGAGGCCTACGAGGAGTTTCGCAATTTCCAGGTGATGACCCCTGATGGGTTCCGCGATGTCACGCAGGCGTTTCGCGCCTACCACGCGGAGATGGAGAAGTACGAGCGCATCGGGCTGGGTGGCCGGCCCACGTGGCTGGTCGAGGTGGATCGATTCTGGGGCATCCAGCAGGCCGGCGGCGATCCCATCACCCACTGGCTGACGATGCCGATGCTCACCTTCGAGCCCCCGGTTGCGGCGGTCCGACGCTTCTGGGCCGGGCTCATGCGACTCCACGCCGAGACGCCCGGTCAATCCGTGATCGTGGCGACGCACTCCGGGCCGATTCGAGCCTTCGCCACCTGGGCGCTGGGCTACGACCCGGGTGAGCCCTTCAACACCGAGTTCGTGCGCGTGCGACTGCTGGAGGGTGGCGAGACCGCTCTGGTTCTCTACCGCAATCGCGTGCAGGAAGTGTCCGTGCCCGACTTCGACGGCTTGCCCGACTGGTGGGCCGGCCTCGAGGGACGTGCCCTCCCAGTGAGTCGACGGGGGGAGTCGTCATGAGTGGTTACACGATGTGGTTCGAGGGCTACTGGCCAGGACTCAAGGGCGAGGTCGGCGGCAAGGCAGCGAGTCTCGGCGAGATGACCGGCGCCGGCCTGCCCGTGCCCCCCGGGTTCGCCGTCACGACCGCGGGCTACCGAGCCGCACACGATGCCGCAGACCTCGACGCCACCCTCGCGCGCCTACTCCACGGGCTGGATGTCTCCGACACCGCCCAGGTGAGCGCGGTTTGCGGTGAGATCCGCGATGCCATCCGCCAGATGCCGCTCCCGACAGAAGTCGAGCAGCAGATCAGGCACGACTACGACGAGTTGTCTCGGCGGTGCGATGTGGGAGATATCCCCGTTGCCGTGCGATCGTCGGCAACGTCGGAGGATTCGCCTGATGCGTCATTCGCCGGTGAGCATGACACGTACCTGTGGATCCGCGGGGGCGACGCCGTCGTCGACGCGGTAAGGCGTTGCTGGGCCAGCCTCTTCACCGATCGCGCGACCTGCTATCGGGTGGAGATGGGCTACGAGCACCGCTCGGTCGAAATGGCCGTGGTGATCCAGAAGATGGTTCGTCCGATCGCCGCGGGCGTGGCGTTCACACTGAATCCATCCAACGGTGATCGTTCGCAGGTAGCGGTCGACGCCGCCTGGGGCTTCGGGGAGGGAGTGGTCTCGGGTGAGATCACACCGGACAACTTCCTCGTGGACAAGGTGATGCTCGAGGTGAGCAAGCGCGAGATCAGCCATAAGGCACATGAGTACTGCCTCTCCGACCACGACACGGTGGAGAAGGTGGAGACGGATCCGGAACGGGCCGATAGCCCGTGCCTCACCGATCCCCAGCTCAAGGCAATCGCCACGCTCGCGAAGACCGCGGAGAGACACTACGGCTGCCCCCAGGACATCGAGTGGGCGGTGGATGCCGATCTCGCTGATGGAGACAACGTCATCCTCCTTCAGGCGCGGCCCGAGACGGTGTGGAGCAAGAAGCAGCGGAAGTCCGTCGCGGGTTCCGCGGACAAGAACCCCATGGCAAGCATCGTCTCGACATTGATGAATCCGCTGTACGCGCGCAAGGACTAGTGAAGGATCGCACCACTAAGAGCAAGGTCACACGCTTCGTGCCCCCCGGACACGAACCCACGAGAGGAAATGCAGATGGCCGATCGGTTCCCCAGCCCGTTCGACATCGAGACGCCTGCGGGCGCCGAGGGTTGGCAAGACATGTACGTCTACTCCTCGCTCTTCAGCGAGTCTCGCAAGGAGTTCGAGGATTCGATCTTCTGGTTCCAGGACGGAGTTCACTGGCCCAAGGTCCTCACGCCCTGGGATGCGACCTTCTACGAATTCGCGATCGCCTCGCTGTCGCAGTACAACACCCGACATCTCCAGGTGCCCCCGGCCAACGGCATCGCCTTCCGCATCCTCAACGGCTACGGCTACCTCACCCCCGTGCCCGCGGATCCCGCGACTATCGAGACCCGCGTCGAGAACTTCATGGATCGCGCCGGCTTCTACTTCATGAACTGGAACGATCTCTACGACAAGTGGATGATCAAGATCCGCGACCTGGTGAAGGAACTCGAGAGTGTGAACTTCGAGCCTCTGCCGGAGATCGAGGATGCGGACGACATCGTCAAGTCCGGCGCGGGCCTCGGATCCGGCTACCACATCCAGGAGAACTACCGCACCCTCCTCGACCTCGCACTGAAGCTGTGGAACTACCACTTCGAGTTCCTCAATCTTGGGTACGCCGCCTACCTCGACTTCTTCGGCTTCTGCAAGCAGGCCTTCCCGGGCATCCCGGACCTGGCCATCGCGAAGATGGTCGCTGGCGTCGAGGTCGACCTCTTCCGTCCCGATGAGGAGCTCAAGCGCCTTGCCCGGGTCGCGCTCGAGAGCGGTGTCGCGGAAGCGTTCGCCGTGGGCGATGTGGAGCAGACCTGCGAGATCCTCAAGGGCTCGGATGCCGGGCGTGCCTGGATCGCGTCGTTCCAGGAGTCCGCAGAGCCGTGGTTCAACTTCTCGACCGGCTCGGGCTTCTACCACTCCGACAAGATCTGGATCGAGAACGTCGAGATCCCCTTCGAGTTCATCAACGACTACATCGTCAAGCTGCAGTCCGGCGAGGATCTGGCCCGCCCGATGGCGGCGATCCACGCCGAGCGAGATCGCGTCGTGGGCGAGTACACCGAGCTGCTGGCGACCGATGAGGATCGCGAGGCCTTCCAGGCAAAGCTGGGGCTTGCGCGCGTGGTCTTCCCCTACGTGGAGAACCACAACTTCTATGTCGAGCACTGGAGTCACTCGGTGATCTGGCGCAAGATGCGCCAGCTGGGCGAGGTCTTCGTCAAGGAGGGCTTCTGGAGCGAGCCCAATGACATCTTCTATCTCAAGCGCACCGAGGTTGAGGATGCTCTCTGGGACTACTACGTCTCCTGGGCGACGCCGGAGCCGGCAGCTGGCCCGGGCCGCTGGCCGGCGATCATCGACAAGCGCAAGGGCATCGTCAAGGCCCTGAGCGCCTGGAAGCCGGTGCCGGCGCTCGGAGCGCCGCCCGAGGTGATCACCGAGCCCTTCACCGTCATGCTCTGGGGCATCACCTCGGACAGCGTCGGTGCCTGGCTCGGTGGTGGCGACGCCAAGGAGGGGGAGCTGCGCGGCATGGCGGCCTCGCCCGGCCTGGTCGAGGGGCCAGCCCGCGTGATCTTCTCCCCGGAGCAGATCGGCGAGATCCAGCAGGGCGAGATCCTCGTGGCCCCGCTGACGGCACCCTCGTGGGCGCCGATCTTCGGCAAGATCCTGGCGACGGTCACGGACACCGGCGGCATGATGAGCCACGCCGCCATCGTCTGCCGCGAGTACGGCCTGCCGGCCGTCACCGGCACGGGCTTCGCCACCACCAACATCCAGACGGGCCAGCGCATCCGCGTCGACGGCAACAATGGAGTCGTCACCGTCATCGAGTAGGACCATCGCTTCACCTCTCGGGTGAGGAGGGGACCAAAGCCCCCTCCTCACCCTGGGTCCCGCGAGGAGGAACGACCACCTCCCCGAGGGACCCGGCAATCCCTCATGTGAGCCGCACTACCCGGTAGCGTCGAGTCACCGGAGACCTGGAAGGACCGCCCATGCTGACCGTGGAGCAGAACGAAGAACTCACTCGTGTTGGCCCCGGCACCCCGATGGGGGAGTTGCTGCGCCGCTACTGGTACCCCATTGCCTTCGAGCAGGATTTCGACACGGTTCCGACGAAGACCGTGCGCCTGCTCAGCGAGAACTGGACGCTCTACAAGACGCCCAAGGGCGGCAAGTACGGGATCGTCGCCGAGGCGTGCCCCCATCGCAGTGCTTCCCTGACCTACGGCGTCGTGCACGAGGACGGGATTCGCTGCGGCTACCACGGTTGGAAGTGGGACTTCGAGGGCAATTGCGTCGAGCAGCCGGCGGAGGCGGACAACCAGAACTTCCGTGATCGTGTCAAGCAGAAGGCGGGCAAGGCCGAGGTCATGGGCGGCATGATCTGGGTCTACGTCGGGCCCGACCCAGCGCCGGAGCTCCCGCGATTCGATGTCTTCGTCATGGACGGGGTCAAGGACTGCGGCTACGCCACCCTTCCGTGCAACTGGCTTCAGATCATGGAGAACTCCGTCGATCCCCACCACGTGGAGTGGTTGCACGGCTACTACTTCAACTTCATGGGGGAGACTCAGGGCTTCGATGCCCCGAAGGCCTTCCAGAAGAAGCACCTCAAGACCGGCTTCGAGGAGATGGAATGGGGCATTCTCAAGCGGCGTGTGCTCGAGGGTGGTTCGGAGGAGAATGACGACTGGAAGGTCGGCCATCCACTGGTCTTCCCCTACTTCATGCGCGTGGGTGGCGCGGGTATCGACCAGATGCAGATCCGCGTGCCCGTCGACGACCGCACGACGTGGAAGCTCTTCTACTCCAATCACGCTCCCGACGCTGGCGCGTGGGAGGCGCAGGACCGGCCCGTCGTCTACGAGTACTTCTGGCGTGACGACGAGGGTCGCTTCATCACCGACTACATCGAGGGTCAGGACATCATGGCCTGGGTGAGCCAGGGGCCGGTCACCGACCGCACGCAGGAGCATCTCGGCCGCTCGGATGCCGGTGTGGCAATGCTGCGCAAGATGTTCAAGGAGAACATGAAGCGGGTCGCCAACGGCGAGGATCCACTCGGCACCATCCGTGAGAAGCACGACATGATCCCGCTGCCCTGTGAGCGCGACAAGTTCGGCGCCGAGCGCGAGTTCGCCGAAGCCTTCATCACGATGGGCTCCATGCGCTATAGCCCGCAGAGGCAGCAGCTACTCGACCTGCATGCTGATGCCTGGGCTCGACGCGAGAAGGCCGCCGCGGGTGCGTGATGACATCGATGGGAATCGCAGTCGGGCCGGCGGAGCCGCCCCGCTTGGCGATCCGAGTCCGGCGAGGATCCCCTTGAGCGACCTCCCGCCTGACCCCCACCGGCTCCCGCCTCCGGGGGCGTGGTTCGCCGGTGATGCAGAGCGGCACCTGCTCGACAAGCCGAAGTTCTGCCCCATGTGCGCTGCCAGCATCGAGGTGCACGGTGGCATCTCCACGGAGTACTGGGTGTCTGACCAGCGGGTCTTCATGACCTGGTGTGGTGAGTGCGGGTGGTTCGGCGATGTCGTGCGCTACGACATGGTGACTATCACCGAGGAGGAGCACTGACCGCTCTCGTCTTCGACTTCGGCGGTCCTGTCCTGCTCACCCCCTTCGAGTTGCGCTCCGTGGGCGAGAGGTCGCTGGGCCTGGAGCCGGGCACCTTCGCGTGGACCGGGCCCTTCGGCCCTGACTCCGATCGCGACTGGGTCGACTTCCAAGCCGGCGCCATGAACGAGCGAGATTACTGGGCTCGTCGGTGCCAGGAGTTCCACGCTCTCAGTGGCGAGCCCGCGCAGATGCCCGCCTTCATGGCGCACCTGTACTCGGGCACCGAGGAGGAGTTGGTACGTCCTGCCGCACGTGAGCTCATTGCGGATGCCAAGGCCGCGGGCATCCCAGTCGGGATGCTCACCAATGACCTCACGGCGTTCCATGATCAGTCATGGCTCGACCGGATGACGATCCTGCGCGAGTTCGACCAGATGGTGGACGGGCGCACGGACGGTGTACTCAAGCCCGACCCCCGCGCGTACCTGCTGATGGCTGAGCGGCTGGGTGTCGACGCCACCGAGTGCGTCTTCATCGATGACCAGCCGGGCAATATCGCGGGTGCGCAGGCGGTCGGTATGCGTACCGTGCACCTGGACCCGGTGGATCCCGAGCCGGGCTTCGTGCAGGCCCGGCACATGCTCGGTCTCACCTGAGGAGGAGAGATGACCCGTCCCTTGCGCGTGGCCGTCATCGGGTCAGGCCCGTCCGGGATGTACGCCGCCGACGCGTTGCTCGCCCAGGAAGACATCCCGGTGTCCGTGGACATCATCGACAAGCTGCCGACCCCCTTCGGCCTGGTGCGCTACGGCGTGGCCCCGGACCACCTGAGCATCCGCTCGGTGCGGGACACGCTCGACAAGGTGCTCGACCAACCCGGCGTGAGGTTCCTGGGGAATGTCGAGGTGGGCGTCGACATCAGCCTGCCTCAGCTTCGCCAGTTCTACGATGCGATCGTCCTGACGTACGGCGCCTCGCGTGATCGACTGCTCGGGATCCCTGGAGAGCAGCTGGCCGGCAGTATCGCCGCGACGGACTTCGTCAATTGGTACACGGGACATCCCGACATGGACCCCGAGGCGTTCGTCGACTTCCTGACATCATCATCGCGCGTGGCCGTGATCGGCGTGGGGAATGTCGCGGTCGACGTCACGCGTGTGCTGTCCAAATCCCCGTCGGAGATCGAGCACACGGACATGCCGGACCACGTATTCACTGCCCTGCGGGCTTCAGGCGTGCGTGATGTGCATCTCATCGGTCGGCGTGGGCCTGCTCAGGCCACGTGGACGACGAAGGAGTTGCGCGAGTTGGGTGATCTCGAGGCCACGCAGGTGCTGATCGCCGAGGGCGCCTCGGTCGACGACCCGGCCAGTCAGCGAGCGATCGCGGGAGACAAAGCGGTGGCGCGCAATGTCACCGTGGTCGAGGGTTGGAGTGAGCGCATCGAGGATGGTCGTGAGCGACGTATCCACCTGCATTTCCGCTGCCGTCCAGTCGAGATCCTGGGTGCCGAGCGCGTCGAGGGGCTCGTCGTCGAGGTCACCGAGGTCGACGAGGCCGGACAGGCGACCGGGACGGGAGATACCCACGTCATCCCCGTCGATGCCGTGATCCGCAGCGTGGGCTATCGCGGCACCTCAATAGCGGGCGTGCCCTTCGACGACCGTCGCAATGTCATCCCCAACGACCAGGGTCGTGTGATGGACGGCGAGGAGCGCGTGCCCGGCTTGTACGTCGCCGGTTGGATCAAGCGCGGCCCCACGGGGATCATCGGCACCAACAAGAAGGACGCGGTGCAGACCGTCGCCTGCCTGATCGAGGATCTCGCAGACCCTGCGACATGGACAGCGACGCGTCCGGATCCCGCGGATGTGGACGCTGCCCTGAGCGGCCAGCGTGTGGTGGACATCGAGGGGTGGCGACGCATCGATGCCGCGGAGCGTGCCCTGGGCGCCTCATGCGGCCGAGAGCGCACAACCCTGCATGAACGTCCGGCCATGCTGGCGGCTGCCGCCGACTAGGCGCCCGGCTTCACCTGCCAGGAGGCGCACGGCTCGTCGTCGCCGCCGCAGGACACGGGCCGTGCAGGACCCGCTGTCCGCGCAAGACGCACAGGGGGCAGGTCGCCCATACGCACGATGGCCTCGGTGTCGCTCTCGGTCTTGGTGACGCGTGTGGGGTCAGGTGCGGCTCCGCGAGCGAGCAGGGCGGCCTCGGCCGCCTGAACGGTCGGGCTGAGTGCGCTCCTGCCGCGAAGCCACGGTGCCGAGTCGGCGGATGGGCCGCGCATGATCAGATCACGGGCCACCTGGGGCGTGAGCCTCCCGTAGACCAGACCGTGTGGGACGAGCAGTGCCGTGGGCGCGAAGCGATGCCCACCGAGGTGGGAGGACTCCCACACCCCGGGAACATCGCCGAGTGCTTCCACCAGAGCCCGCCCGTCGAGCCCGCAGCACAGGTCACGCGAGGCGTTGGTGCAGACGGCGAGGACCGGTGCCTGCGGGTCCGTCGAGGCCCATGCCGGGCCCTCGATCGGCCAGGTGAGGAGGTCCTCGGGATCGTCGGCGACGGCGAGTCGAGTGGGAGGGTCGTCAGGCAGGGCACCGGCGATCCACACCCGCAGCGGGACTCGGGTGTCGACGGCAGGGTGGCGACCGGGTCTGCGCACCAGGAGGACACGGCGTGCGTCATCGGAGGCCAGCTTGCGCACGGCGGCGATCCGGCATTCGGCCACGGCGTTGCGGCCCCATGACCCGGGCACCTCGATGAGCCACCACCAGCGGGCGCGCGGAGCGGTGCCCGCGAGGACCTCATCGGCGGCGGTCTCCCGGCATCGCATCAACGCGGCGGCCCGGCGACGTGGGCGACCGGACCGCTGAGGGGAGAGCCGGAGGCATCTCGCTTGTCGAGCGTGCTGGACAGGTCGAGGGGAGCGCCAGAAGCCGCTGAGGCGCGCACGGGTCCGGCGCCTGCCCAGCCCAGGATGAGGACGTCCTCGAAGCGCAGGAAGCGATGGATGCGCACCCCTCCCGTCCCGCGACCCTTGCGGGGTACGTCGGCCAGGGACGTGACCTTGGCCGTGAGCGCGGACGTCCCGGGGAGCGCCGATCGCGAGCCCGCCACGGTGACGATGACCGCGTCGGGATCATCGGCCGGGACTGCGCAGCACGCGATGAGCTCGGCTCCCGGTGCGAGTCGCATCCCGGCCATGCCGCCCGCCGCGCGACCCTGCGGGCGGACGGCATCGGCGGGGAATCGGAGGGCCTGGGCATCGGAGGTCATCAGGACGATGTCGTCACCGGGTGACGTCTCCTGGGCCCCGACGACCTCGTCGTCATCGGCGAGGGGCATGAGATCCCAGTCGCGTCGGGTGGGCGGCCCCTGCACGGCGACGCGCTTGACGATGCCCTGGCGCGTGGCGAGGACGATGACCGCGGGGGGCTCGCTGACTTCGGCCAGGCCCACCACGCGCTCGTCGGCCTCGAGGTCGAGCAGTGCCCCGAGCGGCGCTCCGCCCGCAAGCGCGGGGGCGTGCGCGGTCGGTGGCAGGATGGGCATCTCCACGACGGGCAGGCGGAGCGCCCGACCTCGGTTGGTGACCACGGCCACCTCGCCACGCCCCGTGGCCACCGTGGCGCTCACGATGACATCGTGGGCTGCGCGTGGTCCCGAGTCGGCGATGTCGGCTGCGTTGGTGCGCG
This sequence comes from Candidatus Nanopelagicales bacterium, assembly GCA_032117435.1. GTDB lineage: Bacteria > Actinomycetota > Actinomycetes > S36-B12 > S36-B12 > Mxb001. The sequence continues at coordinate 17,215 of JAULZJ010000092.1, forward strand.
CGATGAGGCCCGTGCCGGACAGGAGTACGCGGCACGGCGAGTCCGAGATCTCCAATGATTGGGAAGTGGTCGCGCTTGCGGGCGTGCCCGCATCCTCGAGCAGGATCGTGCGCCGAGGCGTGGAGTGCTCCTCGGCTACGGCGAGCAACTCATCCGCGACGACTTCGCGCAACCGCGCCTCGTCGTCGATGATCGCCGTAAGGAACCCGATAGTGCGGCTGAGTTCATCGCGCTCGCTCTCCAGCTCGATCCGGGAGAACTTCGTCAAGCGGCGCAGGGGCATCTCGAGGATGTATGACGCCTGGTCGTGGGAGAGGTCGAAGACCGTCATGAGCCGCTCGCGAGCGGCCGCCGTGTCGTCGCTCGCGCGGATGAGCTGGATCACCTCGTCGATGTCCAGGATGGCGATGAGCAAGCCTTCGACGAGATGCAGGCGGTCCTCTGCGCGCGCACGACGATGCTCGCTGCGGCGACGGACTACCTCGCGGCGATGGTCGACGAAGACCTCGAGGAGCTCGCGCAGTCCCAGGGTCCTCGGCTCGCCCTCCACCAGAGCGACCGCATTGATGGTGAAGGGATCCTCGAGGGGAGTCATCCGGTAGAGCTGCTCCAGCATGGCCTCGGGATTAACTGAGGGGGCGAGTTCGATGACGAGGCGCAGCCCGTGCTCACCATCGGTGAGATCGAGCAGGTCGGAGATTCCCTGGAGCTTCTTCGCCTGCACCAGGTCCTTGATCCGCTCGATCACCCGCTCGGGGCCGACGCCCGGGGGCAGCTCGGTGACGACGATGCCTCGGCGCCGGGGGCTGACCTGCTCGATCCGCGCAGTCGCGCGCACCCGGAAGGAGCCCCGGCCACTGGCGTAGGCCTCGCGCACACCGGCGAGTCCGAGGATGGTGCCGCCGCCGGGAAGGTCCGGCCCCGGGACGAAGCGAATGAGGTCCTCGAGCGTCGCATCGGGGTTGAGCACGAGGTGGCGGGCTGCGGCCACCACCTCGCCGAGGTTATGCGGTGCCATCGACGTGGCCATGCCGACCGCGATGCCGGCCGCTCCGTTGACGAGGAGGGCCGGGAATCCCGCGGGGAGCACCGTGGGCTCGAGCTCACGCCCGTCGTAATTGGGGACGAAGTCGACGACATCCTCGTCCAGGGATTCGGCCAGGGCGAGTGCCGAGGGTGCCAGCCTGCATTCGGTGTAGCGCATGGCGGCAGGGCCATCATCGGGGGAGCCGAAGTTGCCATGCCCGTCCACGAGGGGAAGCCGCAGTGTGAAGGGCTGGGCCAGGCGGACAAGGGCGTCGTAGATAGCCGAGTCCCCATGCGGATGCAGCCGGCCCATAACCTCGCCCACCACGCGGGCGCTCTTGACGTGGCCCCGATCAGGGCGAAGCCCCATCTGGTGCATCTGGAAGACGATGCGCCGCTGGACGGGCTTGAGGCCATCCCGCGCATCGGGAAGGGCGCGCGAGTAGATGACCGAGTAGGCGTACTCGAGGAAGGAGGAGCGCATCTCGGTGTCGACATCGACGTCGATGATGCGATCGACCGCTTCACCCTTGCGCGCCACGCGACGACCTCCTCCTCCTCGACCTCCCGGCCCCGAGAGCCTACGGGCGCGCCCCGGTGGGGGAGGCGGCACACGCGGCGAGTCGTGTCGCGGATTCGAGTGGCCCCCTCAGATCCGGGCCACCGGTCTGCGCGGTGAGGAATCCCGTCGCGCACGCTTCGCCCGAGCCCGTGGTGTCGGTCGCCCGAGCAGGCTCGGCGGGCACCTCCCACACCTGCTCGCCGAATACGGCCCGCGCGCCCGCGCACCCGCGTGCTCGCGGGCCAGGCCGTGACTGGTGATCGGGGACTCCGGTGCCACCACCGGTCGCCCCTCGCGCGGGGCGGAAGCCACCTCGGTGGAGAGGGTGACGGCGACGCCCATGCGGGCACCGCAACGGGCGGGGAGTCGCTGCGTCGCGTGCCGGGGATGGGATGATGACCCCATGACGGACGCGGGCACCCTGCACCTGCGACTGCGCGGGGATATCGAGCGCAGTGGCTACTATCCGGCCCTTGTTGCCGATGCCCTCGAGACAGCGCTCGCGGGGGAGCCTCTGGTGTCGTATGTCGTCCATCACGAAGCAGCCTTCGATCGAGATGAGCTGCGTCGGCATGTCACGGTGCTCGTCCTCACCCCGACGCGACTGATCGTGGGACACACCGACGAGCATGGCCCCGACGATACGTGTCCGCAGCCCTATGCATCGGCGTCAACCGAGGCAGTGCGCCTTGAGAGGGTCGACAGTGTGGTTGTCACCCGCGTGGTGGCCAACCCGGCTCGCCACCAATCCGGAGGCCCGATGCGCGAGGTCGTCCTCACGATCGGCTGGGGCGCAGTCGCCCGGATCGATCTCGAACCCGCGGGATGCGGTGACTCAGAGTGCGACGCGGACCATGGGTACACCGGCACCGCCAGCAACGACGATCTGTCCCTGCGCGTGTCCGAGGCGGCGGATGGAAGTGAGGTGGTCACTCAGACCCTCGCTTTCGCCTCAGCGCTGTCGGAAGCGACTGCGGCACGCCTGCGGTGATCTCCGCGCTCACGGTCCCGCCCTACGGCACCGGCACCCTGGCCGATGTCCTGCCCGCCGCGGCGAGCTTGCTGAAGGTGGCGGGTTTCGAGGGCGCGATTCTCCCCGATCCGGATGCTGATCCAGCAGCGGTGACCGTCCTGCTCATCGACGGACTCGGGTGGTGGCCATGGCAAGCCCACGCGGAGTTGACCCCCACCCTGGCGGCGCTGTCCGCGAGACGCTTGAGCTCCACGATCCCGTCGACGACGCCCACGGCCTTGGCAAGCCTGGGAACGGGTCTGCCGCCGGGTGCCCACGGCATCGTCGGCGCTGCCTTCCGGCTCCCGGAGGACGACCGGATCCTGCATCCCCTCTCCTGGGCCACAGACCCGCATCCGATCGCGGTGCAGCCCGAGCGGACGGTCTTCGAGCGGGTGGCCACAGCGGGCCTGCCGGTGGTGAGCATCGGCGCGTCGGCCTATGGCACGAGCGGACTGACGCGCGCCGTCCTGCGCGGTGGCGACTACATCGGGATCGACGACCCCGGGGATATGGTGGCGGTCCTGTCGCGGCACCGCCGGGGGTTGGCCTACGCGTATCTGCCGGATCTCGATCGACTGGGCCACGTCCACGGCACCGACTCTGCGGAGTGGCGCACCTGTCTCCGGGACGTGGACGACATGGTTGCCCGGATCCTCGATCAGATCGGCGACGATCACCAATTGATCGTGACGGCAGACCACGGCATGGTTGATTGCCCATCGAGTGGGCGAGTCGAGATGGAGGACCTGCCGATGTCCGACGACATCGTGGCCATCGCCGGAGAGCCGCGATTGCGGTACGCCTATTGTCGCAGCGGCAGCGCGACGCGTGTCTTGGATGCTTGGCGTGACGTGCTGGCCGAGGTGGCCTGGGTGCTCAGCCGCGAGGAGGTCGTGGCGAGCGGCCTGATGGGGGAGATGGAGCCCGACTACGCCGAGCGCCTGGGGGATGTGGTCGTCATAGCTCGCGGCAACACCGTCCTCGCGAGTTCTGTCGATCCCATCGTGTCCGGACTCATCGGGCAGCATGGCGCGGTGACGGATGCCGAGATGGACATTCCCCTACTCCAAGGTGGCGGCCACGGTCATGGCTGAACTGGTCTTCTTCTCCGGCACCATGGACTGCGGCAAGTCCACGCTGGCACTCCAGACCGATCACAATCATTCCTCGCGGGGGCGCGCAGGCCTGGTCTTCACGCAGATGGACCGTGCCGGCTCATCCGTGCTCTCCAGTCGACTGGGTCTGCGAGTGGACGCGATCGAAGTGGTGCCAGGGCTAGACCTGAGTCGTGTCGTCGTCGAGCACCTCTCGAGCGGCGGACGGCTGGACTACCTGATCTGCGACGAAGCGCAGTTCTACGCGCCGGAGCAGATCGAGCAGTTGGCCGATGTGGTGGACGAGCTCGGCATCGATGTCTACGCCTTTGGCATCACCACGGACTTCCGGACGAGGCTGTTCCCGGGATCCGCGCGGCTCATCGAGTTGGCTGATCGGGTCGAGGTGCTCCAGGTGGCCGCCCTCTGCTGGTGCGGGCGACGGGGCACCCACCAGGCACGCACTGTCGACGGCACCATCGTCCGCGATGGCGACCAGATCGTGGCCGGCGATGTCCATGGCGGGGGACCCGACCAGGTGGCCTACGAGGTGCTTTGCCGGGATCATCACCGACGGGGACTGACCGCAGTGCAGGCCGAACGGGAGCATCTCTCACGGGACCCACTTCCCTTCGGCGAGTAGCCCGTCAGGACTCGGACTGGCCGGCGCCGAAGAGGATCTCGTCCCAGCGCGGCACGCTCGCTCGCCGGGACTTGCGTGACTTGGATCGCGTGGGTGCCGGAGCCTCGTCGATGACCTCAGCCAACGATGCATCCTCGTCATCCGACGCGGGTGCTGGCGCGGGCGTGACCTCTGCCGTGGGTGCGACTGGCTCCTCGCGAGGGAGAGCGACGGTGGTGGAGCGAAGTGGCACGACGACGTCCTCGGAAGCAAGCCGGTGCGATGAGGCGTCGTCGGGCTGCAGGGACCGTGAGCGCGCGTCGTACACCCACGTGGACAGGGGCGCTGCATCGCCCACCGCGGCAACGACGGTCCAGCGCCCGTCGGAACGTCGCCAGGAGTCCCAGACGAGGTCCTCGCGCGCGCCGGAGTCTAGATGACGCACGACGAGAGTTTCGAGGTCGTCGTTGCCGGGGCGCACCACGCAGTTGCGCGCCTGCTGGCTGACGAACGCGCGCTCGGCCAAGGGTGGCCCGCTGAATCGCTCGATGGCCGCTGCGTCCATGCCCGACTCCTCCGCCAGCTCGGCGACCGTGGCGCCGGAGCGGAGCCGGGATTGGATCTCCCGGGGGCTCAGCGTGTCCAGTGGGGCCTCCTTGACCGGATGGGCATTCGTCGAGGTCAGACGTTATCCGACGATCAGGGGCGGCGGGCGCTTACCCCGCGCCGCACGCGGGCATGTCCGGCCGCGGCGACGACGGCGACGACGACCGCTGAGGCGATCGTCACGCCGAAACCGGCCTGGGGACCGGCCTGATCGACGAGCCAGCCGGTGCCCGCGGCAGATAGGGCCACCCCGAGCCCAATCGCCGAAATCGCCCAGGACAGGCCCTCCGTGATCTCCCGTGGGTCCACGAGGACCTCCACAAGGGAGAAGCATGTGATGAGGACCGGGGACACGGCCAGGCCGGCGAGGAGGGCCAGGAAGCCCAAGGCCACCAGGGTGGGTCCAAGGAGCAGGGGCACGGTGACCACGACGAGCGCAGCGGATGCGAGGAGCAGCACCCGAGGGAGATGCACGTCGCTGGACGCCGATGATCGCGCTCCGATGACCAGTGCTGACGCCATGGAGCCCGCGGCGTATGCCGCGAGGACGATCCCTGCGGCGAGGCGTTGGCCCGCTTCATCGGCCAGTGCCACGGTGGCGACATCGATAGAGCCGAAGACCCCCCCGATGGCGAGGAGCACGATGAGAACCGAGACGACCCCGGCTCGGCGTAGGGGATGTCCTCGGCGCCTGCGTCGCTCGGTGCGCGTCGGTGGCTCCGTTGAGCGCTGGAGCAGGAGCAGCGATGAGCCGAGGGCTACCAGCGCGGCTGAGACGACCACCGGCGCCGGGGCCGAGACGGCGACGGCGAGAAATGTCGCGAGGGGCGGCCCGACGATGAAGATCAACTCGTCGAGTACGCCTTCGAAGGCGAAGGCTGTCCTTAATCGCGTATCGCCACCCAGTAGATGGGCCCATCGTGCCCGGACGAGTGCCCCCGTAGCGGGTTGCGTGGCCCCCGAAACGATCGCGATGAGTGCCAGGAGGACCGCAGGAGCGCCGGTGACGGTGGCGCTGGCAAGAGCGATCAGGCCGAGCGCATGCACGGTGACCAGGGCGCGGACCACTCGGCTCTGCCCCCAGCGATCGACGGCACGTGAACCGAGCGGACTGAGCAGGGCGCTGCTCACGGTGTACGCCGCTGCGATGATCCCGGCGAGTGCGTAGGAACCACGCTCCGCGCTCACCATCAAGACGATGCCGAGCCCGACCATCGAGATGGGCACCCGGGCCAGGAAGGCGGCAGCCGTGAAGCGAACCGCTCCCGGATGGCGCAGGATCTCCTGATACGGCCCGGCGATACCCACGTCATGAGGCTAGTGGCACGCTGGCGACATGTCCGCACTCGATACCCCTGCCACATCAGAGCTCATCGAGGAGCTCCTCCTCCTCGCTGATCGCGCGTCGGCCAGCGCCGGGGCACTTCTCCGTGATGAACGCCCCGAGGTGCTTCAGGTGTCGGCCAAGTCCAGTCCCACGGACGTCGTGACCCAGATGGATCGCGCCGCGGAGGAACTCCTCAGTCATCTGATACTGGCGAAGCGCCCTGACGACGGGATCCTCGGCGAGGAGGGTGGAGAGCGGCGCGGTTCCTCCGGGGTGAGGTGGATCGTGGATCCCCTCGATGGCACGACGAACTACCTGTATGGAGTCCCGCTGTGGTCGGTGAGCGTGGCGGCCGAGGTCGAGGGTGACGTCGTCGCGGGAGTCGTGTGCGCCCCGGCGCTCGGTGTCACCTACCTCGCGACACGGGGTGGAGGCGCCCACGAGCGCTCGGAGAGCGGGATACGTGCCCTCGCCGCGTCCTCGATCACAGACCTGGCCCTGGCCCTTCTCTCAACGGGTTTCGGCTACAGCAGCGAGCAGCGCAGGCGCCAGGCGCAGGCGTTGGTGGAGGTCGCGCCACGGGTCCGCGACGTGCGGCGACTCGGATCCGCAGCGATCGACCTGTGCTGGGTGGGTGCGGGCCTCACCGACGCCTATGTCGAGTCGCGCCTGAACCCCTGGGATGTGGCTGCTGGCGCCTTGATCGCGCGCGAGGCTGGCGCTGTCGTCATCGGGGACGATGACCCGATTGAGGCACCCTTTGTCCTTGCCAGTGCGCCGGGCATCGCCGTGGCACTGGGCGAACTTCTTGGGGGTTGATGCGACTCTCAGCCGTCTAGGCGCCTGAGGGCGGCCGCGTACCAATGCGCGTTGTGGACGTAGGTACGGACCGCGTGGTCGATGAGTTCCGGATCTGCGCCGCCCTCGACGATGCGGGCGGGGACGCCGCGGGCCAGGGCGCCCGCGGGGATCGAGGTCCCCGGGGGGACGAGGGCCTGGGCGGCCACAAGGGCCCCCTTGCCCACCACCGCTCGGTGCAAGACGGTGGCCCCTGATCCGACGAGGGCGCCGTCCTCCACGGTGCAGCCCTCCAGGTGCGCCAGGTGGCCCACGGTGCAGTCCGCCCCGATGCGCGTGTCGAGCTCGGCCGTGCAGTGGATAACCGAGCCATCCTGAATGGACGTACGTCGCCCGATCGAGATTCGTCCGTGGTCGCCTCGGAGGACCGCACCCGGCCATACCGTCGCTTCAGCGCCGATGCTGACCTGGCCGATGACGACGGCATCCGGGTGGACGAAGGCCTCGGGGGAGATTTCGGGCACGGAATCGCCCAGGGCGTAGATCGGCATGGTCATCCCCTCGCCAGGCAGTGATTGAGCATTGACCTTGCCATGACCTTAAGTCCGATGGGGCCGTGGCGTCGGAATAGGCGTGTCCAGGGGCGCGTTGTGCGCGGTCGTAGTGCCTAGGGCAGAATCCTGGGCAACCTGGCACAATGCCGGGCACATCATCCACCTCGATTTGTTGGGGGCACGCGCCGCAATGGCTACCGACTACGACGCACCGCGCAAGACGGACGAGGAGCTCGCCGAGGACAGCCTCGAGGAGCTCAAGGCCCGTCGGGTGGACAAGGCTGCGTCGACCGTGGACGTCGATGAGGCAGAGCTGGCGGAGACCCTCGAGCTGCCTGGGGCGGACCTCTCGGATGAGAGCCTCACGGTCCGGGTGCTGCCCCGCCAAGCGGATGAGTTCACCTGCAGCTCGTGCTTCCTCGTGCATCACCGCAGCCAGTTGGACCATGAGGGGAAGAAGGGTCCGGTGTGCACCGACTGCGCGTGAGCGCAGTCGTAGCTAGTCGTCGTCGAGTGATGACACGGCGCGGTAGATCACCATCTGCACGACCGCGGCTGTGGTCGCGGTGGCAATCGTCCATGCCAGTGCGCGTCCGAAGCTGACGCGGCGGTCATCCGGGTTCGGTGGTTCCTTGCCGGTGAGGGTTGAGTAGCCCAGGTTGAGGGTCTTCCTGGTGGCCCAGGACGCCGCGATGACGATAAGCGGCGCCGCGACCTTGAGCATGGGATGTGGGGTGTGCTGGTGCCCTGGGGCTGTCTCCGACATGGCCACAGGCTACTCAGGGCCTGGTGAGCGTCCCTCGCCCGCTCAGGTGCAGCCCCGATGGTGGCACGCGGCCCTGATCGCCTGTGCGAGCTGCTCGGGGTGACGGCTGCTGATGAGCCACCGCGGGTGAGGATCGCGAGGGTCCGCGACCGCGACGGCAACACCGCGACGGGAGGACCAGGCGCGGAGCACGAGATAGTCCCGGGGATCCCCGTGGCGTCGTGCATCTCGCATGGCGGACGCGTCGAGGGGTTCGGCATCGCCGATGGCGGTGAGGGGCAGGCGTGCACGACCCGCGCGCAGGACGCAGTCGTCGACGCGCACGCGGGTGCTCGTGGCCGCGAGGAGCCCCAGGCCCAGGGCTCCTAACGCGATGCCGGCTGCCCAGCCCAGTGGAGGGCCGTAGGCGGCTCCGTAGGCCACGCCGACAAGTCCCGCGAAGGCCACCATGAGCAGGACGACGACGACTGGCGGATGGAGACGCTCGCGGTAGGTCGACTTCGAGCCGTCGCGCCCTTCTGTCCACGGGTCCTGTGTTGCCATGGGCCCAGGGTGTCAGGCGGGGGATTCCCGCGCGGATAGGGTCGGCGCGTGAACGATGCTCGAGGCAGGCGAAGTCCATATCCGCCCGACACGGCGGGGATTCCCGAACGCCATGAGCAGGCGCCCGTGCCGGGCGACATCGTGGCGAGCCACTATCGATGGTGCGTCGGCTGCGGTGCCGACCATCCGGCCGGGCTGCACATGCAGGTGATCGCCGGCGACGGCATGACCATGCTGTCCACCTTGGAGGTGGGTGAGTTCCACCAAGGCGCTCCCGGCCTGGCACATGGCGGAATCATCGCCACGGCGATGGATGAGGCGATGGGCGTGCTCAACCGCCTCTTGCTCGTGCCCGCGGTCACCGTGCACCTGGAGGTGGATTACGTCCGGCCTGTCCCGGTCGGATCCGTCTTGTACATTCGGGCGGAGATCGCGGGTCGCGTAGGACGCAAGCTCTACACCGCGGCAAGTGCGCGACTAGGAGCTGTCGATGGCGAGGTAGCCGTGCAGGCAGCTGCCCTCTTCCTCCAGGTGCCCCTGGAGCATTTCGTGGAGCATGGCAACACGGCGCAGATCGATGCCGCGATTCGGGAGCGTCCTGGTGGCGCGGATGCATGGCGTCGCGAGGTCAATCCATGATGGACGAAGTCGATGTCCTCATCGTGAGGCTGGACCAGGACCTGGCCATGCCTGCCTACGCCCTTCCCGGTGATGCCGGCTTCGATGTCTGCGCCCGGACCGACGTCACGCTGCAACCTGGCGAGCGCCGCGTGGTGGCGACGGGTATCGCCATGGCATTGCCGGAGGGGTACGCCGCGTTCGTGCATCCACGAAGTGGACTGGCCGCCCGGCAGGGACTCACGATCGTGAATGCGCCCGGGACGGTCGATGCCGGATACCGGGGCGAGATCCTTGTGTGCCTGCTCAACACGGACTTGCGAAGTCCAATCACGCTGAGGCGCGGTGAGCGGATTGCGCAGATCGTCGTTCAACGTGTCGCCCGGGCAGTGCTCCACGAAGCGGACCGTCTGCCCGACTCGCACCGTGGCGAGGGGGGCTACGGATCGACGGGTACCGTGGTGGGCCGCGAAGAGGAGGCACAGTGAGTGAGGTCACCGGGGAGCGCAACTCGGGCCCGTGGGATGTAAGTGAGGTCGACGGACTCGACGGCCGACTGGACTTCGGGGCGTTGTGGATCCGAGGCGTCGATGGCCTCCAGGTGCAGGCGCAGGTGGACGAGTCCACGGGGGCCGTAGGCGTGGTGTCGCTGAACCTCGGCGATGGCGGCCTTCAACTGCAGGCTTTCGCGGCACCCCGCACTGGCGGACTTTGGGAGGACGTGCGCGGCAAGCTGCGCGCGTCAGTCACTGGTCAAGGCGGTCTGATCGAGGAGCGGCCAGGGGAGTACGGCATCGAGTTGCGCGGGAAGGTCCCCGGTCAGGGTGGTCTCCAACCCGTGCGCTTCGTCGGTGTCGACGGTCCCAGGTGGTTCCTGCGGGGTCTCTACCTCGGCGCAGCCGCCGAGAGCGGCGGCTCCCCCCAACTGGAACAGGTGTTCCGCGACATCGTGGTCGTGCGCGGCGATGACGCTATGACGATGGGCGAGGTGCTGAAGATGCGCCTTCCCCAGGTCGATCCGGGTGCAGCGGCCCCGGAGTAGTCCGCATCGATTCTGCCAAAGCGCGTTGCAGCAGCGACATGCGCGGACGTGCTGCGAGCGCGACGCGTGCACGGGGAATGTGGCGTGCCCACTCGAGGGCTACGGATACGGGATGGAAGGTGTCGCCGTACCATCCCAGGACGCTCGTGGGGGACATGATTTCCACGAGTTCTGTAGGCGTGGGAGCTCGACTAGATGCGGCTGCGCGCAGGCAGAGCTGGAGTTGATCGTCCGTGTACTCCGCCCACGCGAGCGCGAGCAGGTCTGTCACGTCATCCCTCGGCCGGGATGCCTCCAGGGTGGCGAGCGTGCCTCGAATGCCCTGCTCGGCGATCTGATCCGCGGCGATGGCGGTGGGCGAGACATGACCGGCCGGGTCCCCGGTCCAGGCGGGGAGCACGCAGATGAGGTGAGGCGCGTCGGGGCGCCCGGCAGCCCAGCGGACGAGTGCGTGGGCACCGAGGCTGACGCCGATCACGTGCGTGCATCGAGGATCGCGCGTCACCGCCTCACCGATCCTGTCGGCGAACTGCCCGACATCTCCACGGCGGTCCTCGACGTCCACGATGCCGGGGCCGGAGGGAAGGCCGAGAAGGGCGCGCGCGGCCGCGCCCGTCGAACCCGCCCCGTGGGCGATGACGATGGCCACGACGGCAGTGTGACGCATGCACCGACACTGCCCAGTGCATCCGCCGTCTCCGGTCCGTCGCGTTAGTCTGGTAACCATGGTCGGTTGGTGGTCCCGCTGGACGCGCTCCCAGGAGGAGGTCGTGGCCACGGAGCTCAGCTCGCAGGTGGAGTCCCACGGCGCGCAGACGATCGGGGCCTGCCAGCGAGGGCAGTCCGTGGCGGTCCATGGGGTGATCCGATCGGTGACCCTGCGCCCACGTGCGGCGGCCCCCAGCCTCGAGGCTGAGGTCTATGACGGCACCGGCCACATCACCCTCGTGTGGATCGGCCACCGAAGGCTCTCCGGCGTCGACGTCGGCCGACCTATCTCGGCTCAGGGGCGGGTGACGTGCCCCCAGGGTGACCCGACCATCTTCAATCCGATCTACCGGCTCTACCCGGAGCCGGTGGAGAGCACGTGACCGCCGACGACGAGCGCGACGGGGGTGCAGCAGATCACGAGCACGAGCCCGCGGTGGTCCCCGAGACGCGTGCCGATGTGCGCGAAGAACGCGTGCTGCTCGATCGGGCCCTGGGCGGATGGCGTGGAATCATCGACAGTGGCACGCCCACCATCGTCTTCGTCATCGTCTACCTCGCCACCGGCAATCAGCTGAGCACGTCGATCTGGGCGGCTCTGAGCGCAGGTGCGGCCATTGCCCTATGGAGGCTGGTCCGGCGAGAGAGCCTTCAGCAGATCGCGGCAGGACTCGTCGGCGTGGGCATATCGGCGTTCGTGGCGTCGCGTACCCAGACAGGGGAGGGCTACTTCATCCCCGGACTCCTGCAGAACATCGGCTATGGCACGGCGTTCCTCATTTCCATCCTCGTCGGCTGGCCGCTCGTGGGCGTCATCGTCGGCTTCCTCACGGGTCAGGGCGTGCGCTGGCGGACTGATCGGGAGCTGCGGCGGGTCTACAGCGCGGCGTCATGGATCTGGGTCGGCCTATTCGGACTCCGGGTCGCCGTCCAAGGCCCCATGTACCTCGCCGGCTGGGTTGGTCCGCTGGGCTTCGCGAAGGTGATCATGGGAGTGCCGCTATTCCTCGCCGCCGGCTACTTCACGTACTTGGTACTACGACCCATCTTCGAACGGCGGCGCGCGGGGACGGCGGGATCCGAGGGAGCCGACAGCGGCTGACTAGCCTCGATCGTGGTCGACCTCGGGCGCGTGCGCGTGGTCGCTCAGCATCGACTGGAGGACTGGCTCCTGCTCGGGAGCGCACACGAAGACGAGCTCATCGCCGATCTCGAGTGAGTCGTCTGATGTGGGTGCGATCACCCGTGGCCCGCGGACGATGGCGGCGAGCGCCGTGTCCGGTGGCCATGTCATGGACCCGAGCCGGCGCCCGGTCACGGGAGATCCAGAAGACAGCGTGATCTCGACGAGATCGGCCTGGCCCTGCCGGAAGGTGAATAGGCGAACGAGATCGCCCACGCTGACGGCCTCCTCGACGAGCGCGGACAGCATGCGCGGCGTGGATACGGCCACGTCGACCCCCCAGGACTCGTTGAACATCCACTCGTTCTTGGGGTGGTTGACCCGAGCGACCACGCGGGGGACGCCGAACTCGGTCTTTGCCAGGAGGGAAACCACGAGGTTGACCTTGTCGTCGCCCGTGGCAGCCACCATCACCTGGCATTGAGAGAGGTCGGCCTCCTCGAGTGCGGCGAGCTCACAGGCGTCCGCCTGGAGCATCTGGGCTCCCTGGACCGCTCCTGGACGGGCGAGGTCGGCATCCCGGTCGATGAGAAGGATCTCGTGCCCGAAACCGATGAGTTCGCGTGCGATCGACCGCCCAACCTTGCCGGCACCGGCGATTGCGACTCTCATGATGCATTCTCCCGCGCGGCCCTGAGAGCTGCATCGCGTGCACCCGCCACGATGGCCTGAACGCGGGGACCGTCATCGGACAGCGTGAGCAGGTGCACGATATCCCCGTCCTGCAGCACTGTCTCGTCAGTAGGCAGCAAGCCGTTGCCCAGCCGAGTCACGAACGCGACGCGGGCGCCGGTGGCCGCCTCGATATCCATAACCGCATGCCCGTACCACGTCGAGTGCACCGGCATCTCCGAGAGGAGCACCTCTCCGCTGGAGTCGCGGTACTCCTCGAGGGCATCACGAGGGATAAGCCGACGCATGATCTGTCCCGCGGTCCAGGACACGGTGGCAACCGTGGGGATCCCTAGGCGCTGGTACACCTCGGCCCGGCGCGGATCGTAGATACGTGCGACCACATGCTCGACACCATACGTCTCACGTGCCACCCGGGCGCCGAGGATGTTCGTGTTGTCACCGCTGCTCACGGCGGCGAACGCATGGGCTCGCTCGATTCCCGCTTTCTCGAGGGTCTCGCGGTCGAATCCGATGCCCTTGATCGTCGTGCCGCCGAAGCGACCCCCGAGACGACGGAACGCCTGGGGGTTCTGGTCGATGATGGACACGGAGTGGCCAGCATCGTCCAGTCTGTCAGCGAGAAGCGAACCTACCCGGCCGCACCCCAGGATCACGACGTGCACATCCCAGACGTTACACGGACCCCGGCTCGGGCCTGTCGTCGGTCAGGTGCGACACCAGGCTTAGCATTCTTTCCGTGCCCATCGCGGATACGGTCAAGCGGCTCTTCTTCGGGCGCGCTCTACGCAGCGATCGAATCGGCGAGACCCTCCTGCCCAAGCGCATCGCCCTGCCGGTCTTCGCGAGCGACGCGCTGTCGTCCAATGCGTATGCGACGCAGGAGATACTCATCGTCCTAGCGCTGGGCGGCTTCTCGCTGTACTCCTTCGGTCCCTGGGTAGCGGCCGCTGTCGTTCTCCTCTACTTCGTTGTGATCGCGTCCTACCGGCAGAATGTCCATGCCTATCCTGGGGGCGGGGGTGACTACACCGTCGTCGCGACGAATCTAGGTCCCAAGTGGGGTGTCTTCACTGCGAGCGCCCTTCTCGTGGATTACACGCTGACTGTGGCTGTGTCCATCAGCGCCGCGGTGGCAAACCTAGGTTCTGTCTTCCCGGTGATCGAGGAGCATGCGCCCTGGTGGGCGGCTGGCATCATCGTGGTGATCACGGTGGTGAACCTTCGCGGGGTGCGCGAGTCGGGGATCGCCTTCGCCATCCCCACATACCTCTTCCTCGCGTCCATCGGGGCCATGGCGATCACGGGAATCATCCGGATCCTCGCGGGTTCGGACCTGCGAGCCGAGAGCGCCGGGTGGGAGATCGTCGCTCAGGACGAGGTCGCGGGCCTGGCCCTTGCCTTCCTCGTGGCGCGTGCCTTTTCCTCGGGCACGACGGCCCTGACGGGCATAGAAGCAATCGCGAATGGGGTCCCGTCCTTCCGCAAGCCCAAGGCGCGCAACGCGGCGACCACGCTCCTCTTGCTCGGCGTGATCTCGATGACCATGTTCGTATCCCTGACCTGGCTTGCATTGGCGACGGGCGTCAAGGTGACGGGTGACGATGCAGACCTGGTCGGCCTGCCGGATGGCCAGCCGCAGAAGACGGTGATCGTGCAGGTTGCCCAAGCCGTATTCGGGAGTTTCGAGATCGGCGTCCTCATTGTCTCCCTCGCCACCGCGCTCATCCTGGCCCTCGCGGCGAATACCGCCTTCAGCGGCTTTCCCGTCCTGGGCTCGATCCTTGCCCGTGATGGCTACCTACCGAGGCAGTTGCACACTCGAGGCGACCGCCTGTCGTATAGCAACGGCATCATCATCCTTGCCGTCTCGGCCATCGTGCTCGTTATTGCATTTCAGGCGGATGTCTCCTCGCTGATCCAGTTGTACATCATCGGTGTCTTCGTGGCCTTCACGTTGGGGCAGATCGGCATGCTGCGCCACTGGAACCGGGAACTACGCAAGCAGCCGGCGCAGGAGAACGCCCGTCGAATGCGGCGCTCACGGGTCATCAACGCCGTGGGCGCAGCTCTCACCGGAGTCGTCCTCATCATCGTCCTGCTGACGAAGTTCTTGCAGGGAGCATGGATAGTCGT
Source organism: Candidatus Nanopelagicales bacterium (assembly GCA_032117435.1). Taxonomy (GTDB): domain Bacteria; phylum Actinomycetota; class Actinomycetes; order S36-B12; family S36-B12; genus Mxb001. The sequence continues at coordinate 32,448 of JAULZJ010000092.1, forward strand.
GCTGGCCTTGCCGGTGATCTACCTTGTGATGGAGGCCATTCATCGTCATTACGACCGAGTTCGCGAGCAGATCGCCGTCGGCGACGAGGAGCACTTCACGCTGCCATCTCGAGTGCACGGGATCGTGCTGGTCTCCAGGCTCCACAAGCCGACGCTGCGCGCGCTCGCGTACGCTAGAGCGACACGGCACGACACCCTCGAAGCGCTTACTGTGGATGTCGATGCCAAGGAGACTGAGGCCCTAAGGCTTGACTGGGAGCGGCGCGAGATCCCCGTGACTCTCCGGGTAATCGAGTCCCCCTACCGCGAGATCACCCGGCCCATTGTGGATTACGTCAAGCGCCTGCGACGGGAGAGCCCGCGTGACCTCGTGACGGTCTACGTGCCGGAATACGTCGTTGGTCACTGGTGGGAGCAGGTGCTCCACAATCAGTCCGCGCTGCGATTGAAGACGCGCCTGCTCTTCGCCCCCGGGGTGATGGTGGTCAGCGTCCCTTGGCAGCTCGTTTCCGCCGAGGTAGCGGCCGATGCCGCGGACTGGCGCACGCTCTAGGCGTCAGGGCGTTCCGAGGGGCGCAGGCCGACGGCACCGGTGAAGAAGGCCTCGTGCCAGAGGGCCAGCATGAGCAGTACGAAGATCTTGCGAGATGCGTCTGCGCGCCCGCAGGCATGGTCGCGTATCAGGTCCTCGACGGCATCCATGTTGAGCATCTCGGCCAGGAAGGCACTCCGCCGGATAGGTGCCAGCACGGCATCCGGGTCCTCGGAGAGCCAGAGTCGAAATGGCGTGGGGAAACCCAGCTTGGCGCGCCCTTCGGTGGATTCCGGAATGCGACCGCGGAAGGCACGCCGCAGAATCCACTTGGTCGTGCCGTCCCGGTACTTCAAATGGTCGGGTATGCGGGCGGTCACCGACGCGACAGCGGGGTCGAGGTAGGGCACGCGCAACTCGAGCGAGTGCGCCATCGTCATGCGATCGGCCTTGGCGAGGATGTCGCCTCTGAGCCAGTAGTGCATATCGACCAGCTGCATTCGGCGCGCCTCCGGCAGGTCCTCGAATCCGGGGTAGGTCGAAGCAAGGACATCCGCCGGGCGCAGATGCGAGGTCCCGCCAGGTGACCGCAGGAGCCGTCGGACCTCGTCGGGCCGGAAGACGTACGCATTGCCGATGTACCGGTCCGCGAATGGGGTCGACGCGCGTCGCAGGTAGTTGCGCCCGGGGAAGTTTCTTGCGGAACGACCGAGGGCATGGGCAATGCGACGGATCGGGCGCGGGAGTCGCCGGACGCGATCCAGGTCGATCGGCTCCCGATAGATCCGGTACCCGCCGAAGAGCTCGTCCGCTCCCTCGCCCGACAGCACGACAGTGACCTGCTCGCGAGCTGCGCGCGCCACGAAGTACAGGGACACGGCAGAGGGGTCGGCGACGGGTTCGTCGAAGAACCAGGCGATATCCGGCAGTGCGCCGAGGTAGTCGGCAATGTCCACGTGGATCTCGTGGTGATCGGTGCCCAGCCTGTCAGCGACTTCGCGTGCCTCCCGATGCTCGCTGACAGCATCGAAGCCCACGGTGAAGGTCTTGACTGGCTCAAGGCCCAGTGCGGCGCGGCGCTCCTGCACCAGGGTCACCGTGATGGCGCTGTCGACCCCGCCGCTGAGGAACGCACCCACGGGGACATCGGCGATGAGGTGATGATCGACGGAGTCCTCCAAGACGTCGCGGATGTCGGCGACGAGGGCGGCTTCGTTGTCGACGGGGGGTGCGAATTCATAGCGCCAGTACATGCGTGGCTCGAATTCGGGGGAATCGAGGTCGACTACTGCGAAGTGGCCCGGTTCGAGGCGGCTGACCCCGTGGAAGAAGGTCTGGGGGAGTGGGTTGAACTGGAAGGAGAGGTAGTTGACGACAGCCTCACGATCCACCTCCGGCGTCACCGCGGGATCCACCAGGAGGCTCTTGATCTCGGAGGCAAATGATGCCACCCGGGGTCCGGTTTCGGAATCAGCGAGTCGTACGTATAGCGGCTTGATCCCGAAGGGGTCACGCGCCAGGATCAATTGCCGGCGCTCGGAGTCGTAGATGCAGATCCCGAACATGCCCCTCAGGCGGCGCAGCATGCCGGGCAGATCCTCACGACCCTGCTCCTGGTACAGCCGGAGAATCGTGTCCGTATCGCTGCTGCTGCGAGGCGGGCGACCGGCTGCGGTCAACTCGGCGTCGAGCTCGCGATAGTTGTAGAGCTCGCCGTTATAGACGATTCCCACGGTGCCATCGTCGGACCACATGGGCTGATGCCCGCCGGCGATATCGATGATGGACAGACGCGTCATGCCGAAGGCGAATTCCGCTCCGACGTAGGACCCAGAATCGTCCGGACCCCGATGCCGGATGACCTCCAGCATCGGGTCGATCAGCTCGGCAGTCGCCTCCGGCGGTCCGAGCACTCCCGCGATACCGCACATGCGGCGTGGACCTCCTCTGCGCCAGCACGACACGCTAACAGGTCCTGTGACCAATCCGTGGTGCTGAGCCAGCCACGTGGCCCCTCGCGTGGCTGAGTAATGTGGGACGGGAGCCGAGGAGGTGCGCGACGTGACCGCGAGCAGCAACAGTCTGGGAGCGCGTTCGACCCTGACCGTGGGCGACCGCGAGTACGCGATCTACCGCATCGATGCCGTTCCGGGAGCGGAGTCCCTGCCCTTCACCCATCGCATCCTTCTCGAGAATCTGCTCCGCACCGAGGACGGGGCCAATGTCACGGAGGGTCAGATCCGCACCCTTGGATCGTGGGTCGCGGACGCGGAGCCGTCCGAGGAGATCCAATTCACCCCTGCACGCGTCATCATGCAGGACTTCACGGGCGTACCCGTGGTGGTCGACCTAGCCACCATGCGGGAGGCCGTGGTCGATCTGGGCGGGGATCCGGCGCGCATCGAACCACTCGCGCCCTCAGAGCTCGTCATCGACCACAGCGTGATCGCGGACTTCTTCGGGCGGACCGATGCGGCGGACCTGAACACGGCATTGGAATACGAGCGCAATCGGGAGAGGTACCAATTCCTGCGTTGGGGCCAGGGTGCCTTCGAGGAGTTCAAGGTGGTCCCGCCGGGGACCGGGATCGTGCATCAGGTCAACATCGAGCACTTGGCCCGCGTGGTCATGGCGCGCGGTGGGCTGGCCTACCCGGACACGGTGGTGGGCACGGACAGTCACACCACGATGGTCAATGGACTGGGGGTCCTCGGCTGGGGCGTGGGCGGCATCGAAGCGGAGGCCGCCATGCTGGGGCAGCCGGTGTCCATGCTGATTCCGCGTGTAGTGGGCTTCAAGCTGACCGGAGAGCTCCCCGCCGGGGCGACAGCGACCGACCTCGTGCTCACGATCACCCAACAGCTGAGACGGCACGGGGTCGTCGGGAAGTTCGTCGAGTTCTACGGCGAGGGCGTGGGTGCGGTGCCGCTGGCAGACCGAGCGACCATCGGCAACATGAGCCCGGAGTATGGCTCCACCGTCGCGATCTTCCCCATCGATGCCACTACCATCGACTACCTCCGACTGACAGGGCGCTCGCACGAGCAGACTGCTCTGGTGGAGGCCTACGCCAAGGAGCAGGGGCTCTGGCACGATCCGACGCGGGAGGCGCGCTACTCGGAGTATGCCGAGTTGGACCTCGGGACGGTGGTGCCGTCATTGGCCGGACCGAAGCGGCCGCAGGACCGCGTCTCGCTCAGCGAGGCCAAGTCCTCGTTCGTCGAGGCCCTGGGTGACTACACCCGTGAGCCCGCCGCGGCGGTCGAGACCTCGATCGGCGGTGCGCCGGTGGAGATCGGGCACGGCGATGTCGTCATCGCCGCCATCACCTCCTGCACCAACACCTCCAATCCCTCCGTGATGATCGGTGCTGGCCTCCTCGCGAAGAAGGCCGTTGAGCGCGGCCTCTCTCGGAAACCGTGGGTGAAGACCACCCTGGGTCCGGGCTCGCAGGTCGTCACCGACTACTACAACCGGTCCGGGTTGACGACGTACCTGGACGCCCTGGGCTTCGACACCGTGGGCTATGGATGCACTGTCTGCATCGGCAACTCGGGGCCGCTCATCCCCGAGGTCAGCGCCGCGGTGAACGAAGCCGACCTCGCAGTGGTCTCCGTCCTGAGCGGCAATCGCAATTTCGAGGGACGCATCAACCCCGATGTCAAGATGAACTACCTCGCATCTCCACCTCTCGTTGTCGCCTATGCCATCGCCGGGACAATGGATATCGACTTCGCGACCGAGCCGCTCGGCCTCGACCACGAGGGTCACCCTGTCTTCCTTGCGGACATCTGGCCGACGACCCAAGAGATCCAGGACGTCATCCGCGCAAGCATTGATGAGGAGATGTTCGCTGCGCGCTATGCCGATGTGTTCCATGGTGACGAGCGCTGGCGCAGCCTGCCGACTCCCACAGGCGACCGCTTCGCCTGGGATCCGGAGAGCACCTATGTGCGCAAGCCGCCGTACTTCGACGGAATGTCGCAGGAGCCGCAGCCACTCCAGGACATCACAGGGGCGCGTGTCCTCCTGAAGCTCGGCGACTCAGTAACGACCGACCACATCTCGCCTGCGGGCAGCATCAAGCCGGACAGTCCGGCTGGCCGTTACCTGGAGGAGCACGGGGTCGCTCGGGCTGACTTCAACTCGTACGGATCGCGCCGAGGTAATCATGAGGTGATGATTCGAGGGACCTTCGCCAATATCAGGCTCCGCAACCTCATGCTCCACGACGTGGAAGGCGGCTTCACGGTCGATTTCACGTCCGCGGATGATGCGACAGTGCCGGTGTACGACGCTGCAATGGCCTACGCTCGCCACCACACGCCCCTCGTCATCCTCGCGGGCAAGGAGTATGGCTCCGGCTCGAGCCGGGATTGGGCAGCCAAGGGTACGGCGCTGCTCGGTGTGAAGGCCGTCATCGCACAGTCCTATGAGCGGATCCACCGCTCCAACCTCATCGGGATGGGAGTGCTCCCCTTGGAGTTCCCCGAGGGCATGAGCCCGGATTCACTGGGCCTGCAGGGTGATGAGGTCTTCACCATTCGCGGGATCACGGAATTCAATAGCGGTGGTATGCCCTCAGAGGTCGATGTCGAGGCGGTGGCCGCAGATGGACGTTGCGTGGAGTTCAGCGCACGCGTACGTGTCGACACTCCCGGGGAAGCTGACTACTACCGGCACGGTGGCATTCTGAAGTACGTCCTGCGATCCCTCGTCTGATGTGAAACCGCCAGGCTGGCCCACCGAGGTCTGCGATCCCGACGACGTGGAGTTCCCGACATCAGCAGAACGCTGGCTTTGGGATGTGAGCAGCCTGGCGAGGGATCCCGCCTCCGTCTGGGCCCGGCGACCCCAGGCGCTCGCCTTTCGCGTGGCCTGCGATCTCCAGGCTCGCATCGAAGGTGCGCGCATCGCCTACGCACGGGCTCGGACGAGCCTGTCGGAGACGAGTGACGATATCCCCGGCATCCTTGCGGCCCTCGAGGCGGAAGCAGCCACCCTGCAGCGGTGGCAGCGGGAGGTCGCAGTCGTCCTCCGCGCCCTCTCTGGGGAGCGTTGGCGCCAGCGGCTCTGACGTGTGCGGGCCCGGTCCTGGCCCTACACTGACCGCATGCGCCACGCGGGCGCAGAGTCGGGAGGCACTTGCGCCGTGGGTCTGCTCCAAGGCATCACGTCGCCCAGCGACCTACGCTCCCTCCCCGAAGACGAATTGCCGGCACTCGCGGATGAGATCCGAGACTTCCTGGTGACGCGCGTGTCCGCGACGGGTGGCCACCTCGGTCCCAACCTCGGGGTGGTTGAGGTCACCCTCGCACTTCATCGTGTCTTCGATTCGCCCAGTGACGTCATCCTGTGGGATACCGGCCATCAGGCCTACGTGCACAAGATGCTGACCGGTCGATGGGCCGACTTCGACCGACTCCGCAAGGAGGGCGGCCTCTCGGGATATCCCTCCCGGGCGGAGTCCCCGCACGATGTCATCGAGAACTCACATGCTTCGACAGCCCTGTCCTATGCGGACGGAATCGCCAAGGCATTCGAGCTTCAGGGCGAGTTCCAGGGTCCCCGGCCACGCCACGTCGTGGCTCTCGTCGGTGATGGATCGCTGACAGGCGGCATGGCCTGGGAGGCGCTCAACAACATCGCCGCCTCCGACCGGCCCGTGATCATCGTCGTCAACGATAACGAGCGCTCGTATTCACCGACGATCGGTGGCCTGGCCCACCATCTGGCCACGCTGCGCACCACGCAAGGTTACGAGCGCTTCCTCCAATGGGGCCGACGTACCCTGAAGCGCACTCCCGTGGTCGGGACGCCCGTGTACGAGGCGCTCCACGGGATGAAGAAGGGCCTCAAGGACATCGTGGCCCCCCAGGGCATGTTCGAGGACCTCGGACTGAAGTACATCGGGCCGATCGATGGGCATGACACGCTGGCAGTCGAGCATGGGCTCCGGAGGGCGCGTGCATTCGGCGGCCCCGTGGTTGTGCACGTCATCACCCAGAAGGGTCACGGCTACGGGCCGGCCGAGCGTGACGAGGCCGACAGGTTCCACGGAATCGGCGTGATCGATCCGGAGACAGGGCAGCCGCTCAGCACCGGTGGACGCACGTGGACATCGGTGTTCGCCGAGGAGCTCGTCGACATCGGTGACATGGACAGTAGCGTCGTGGCGATCACGGCGGCGATGCTCGGTCCCACGGGATTGGAGCGCTTCGCCGATCGCTTTCCCCACCGCACCTACGACGTTGGTATCGCCGAGCAGCATGCCGTGACGAGCGCTGCGGGAATGGCGTTTGCTGGAATGCACCCGGTCGTTGCTGTCTACGCCACGTTCCTCAATCGCGCGATCGACCAGGTGCTCCTCGATTGCGCGTTGCACGGGGCGGGCGTGACCTTCGTGCTCGACCGCGCAGGCGTGACCGGCGACGATGGCGCCAGCCACAACGGCATCTGGGATATGTCACTGCTGGGCGTAGTGCCGGGGCTGCGACTCGCGGCGCCGCGCGACGCGACAACCCTGCGCGAGGAACTGCGCGAGGCCGTGGCCGTCGTCGACGGGCCGACAGTGGTGCGCTTTCCCAAGGGACCCGTGCCCGGGGACATCCCCGCGCACCGACGCTCGGACGGGATCGACTTCCTGCGGGATCCCGAACGTCCCGATGTCCTCGTCGTTGCCGTCGGGGCCTTCGCCGGTCTCGGGCTCGAGGTCGCCGACGCTCTCGCTGCGCAGGGGATCTCGGCCTGCGTCATCGACCCGCGTTGGGTGATTCCCGTGCCGGCGAGTCTTGCACCGCTGGCGGTGGACGTCGACCACGTCGTGGTGCTCGAGGACAACATGCGTGCCGGGGGCATCGGCTCTGCCGTGCGTGCCCTTCTCGAGGATTCGGGCGTAGGCACGCCGGTCCTGTCCTTCGGGATGCCCGCGGAGTTCCCGCTGCATGCATCTCGCGCGAGCATCCTGAATCACGCCGGTCTCAGTGCACAGAAGATCGCCCGCACGATCACAGAACGTGCCGCAGCGCCGCTGCCGGATCTTGCATCGGGTAGCGGAAACTAGTCCGCTACTGAGTCCGCAAGGACCCGCGCGCAGAGCTCCACCTGCCAAGGGCGCGCGCCCGCTTCGTGGAGTGCCGCGGCCACCGTGTCGGACGTGACGGGCAGGGGCGGCTCCCACGCCCAACGCCGCACGGCATCGGGTGGTACGAGATTCTCCACGGGTATCGAGTGGGCGGCGGCCAGTTCTGCGAGGCGCTCACGTGCGACGGCCAGACGATCAGCGGCAACGGGGTCTCGATCGCGCCACACGCGCGCAGGAGGTGGGCCCTCCGAAGCCAGTGCCGCCGCGGGGAGTTCGTCCTCGGGCAGCTTCCGCGCGCTCTCGACCGCCCTCCACCACCTGTCCGCGTGCTTCGCGGCGTTGCCCTTGAGGAACTCCGGGAGGGTGCTGAGCTCTGCCGACGTGCCAGGCTGCGCCACGGCGGCGGCCACGATGGCTGCATCAGACAGGATCCGGCCCGGGCTGACGTCCAGGCGCTGGGCCAGTCCATCCCGCGACTCCCACAGTGCCCGCACGGTCGCGAGCGCTCGACGCCCACGGACGCGGTGCAAACCCGACGTGCGTCGCCAGGGATCCCGCCGAGGGGATGGCGGCGACCAGCGAAGGATGGCGTCGAACTCTTCGCTTGCCCACTCCAACTTCCCTGAAGTGGCGAGATCTGCCGCGAGAATGTCGTAGAGGTTGACGAGAACCTCGACATCAAGCGCTGCATAGCGCAGCCAGTCATCGGGCAGAGGTCGTCGGGACCAGTCAGCTGCTCCGTGTCCCTTCGCGAGGTGGTGCCCCAGCTCGGACTCGACCAGCGGCCCGAGCCCCACGCGATCGCGGCCGAGGATGCGTGCGGCGAGCTCTGTATCGAAGACACGTTGCGGAACGAGGCCGACCTCGCGCAGGCACGGCAGATCCTGGGATGCGGCATGCAGGAGCCAGACGGCATCGTCGAGAGCCGCGCCCATGTCCGCCAAGTCGATGAATGCCGTCGGATCGATGAGCCAGGTGCCGCTGCCCCGTCGGTAGAACTGCACGAGATAGGCGCGCTGCCCGTATCGGAAGCCAGACGCGCGCTCAGCATCGACGGCCACGGGACCGTGCCCACCGACGAGGGCAGCCATGGCTCGCTCAAGTCCCCCACGGGTGGTGATGAGCTCAGGCAGGCCGTCCAGGAGTTCCACGTGCGGCAGGGCCGGTGCGCTGTCGGCCTGCTGCGTGTCGTCTGGCTCGGATCCGATCACGTGAGCGAGCCGGATTGGCGAGGCGGCACGAGCGACGCGACGCCCGGGGGGAGGGGGAGGAGGCCCGCGGCCTGGGCGAGGGCTGATCCCCAGGCCATGACCTCACCGCCCATATCGCCGGGATCGCCCAAGGGCGTCCAGGAGGCCCGGATCTCCACCATGCCGCTGACATCCCTCTCCCCGAGGGCCCCAAAGGACTCGCTCATCACCCGTGTGACGGTGCCACCGAGAGCTGCGCGTGGCCCGGCGTAGTCGTCGAGCGCCTCCTGCAGCCACGTCCAGGCAACGCCGGTGAGCAGGGGATCCGTCGCGAGGTCAGGTTCGAGCGTGGCGCGGATGAAGATCACCGCACGGAAATGCCCCAACCACGCCTCGACACCGTCGGGATCGTGTAGCAGGACGAACCTCCCCGAAGCGAGCTCGTCATCGTCTTCGACGAACTCGGCTGTCAAGGCGACGGCGTGCGGGGCGAGTCGCTGCGGAGCAGGTCCTTCGTCGACGCTGAGCTCGGGGCGCAGTCGGACGGCCCGCAGGCTGGCCAGGGCCCGATCGAAACTGTCGGAGCCTGGAGTCACCATCGCAGGGTACGACGCCCAAGGCGCCGGAGCTGTCATCCCACGCCGGGCGGGACCAGGGTGAGGCTGACGCTGTTGATGCAGTACCGCAGGTCGGTCGGCGTACCGTATCCCTCGCCCGAGAAGACGTGCCCGAGATGGCTACCGCACGAGGCACAGCGCACTTCGGTGCGCAGCATGCCATGACTGCGATCCTCGATCTCGATCACGCGATCGCCGGCCAGAGGGGTATAAAAGGACGGCCATCCGCAGTGGGAGTCGAACTTCGCCTCGGACCGGAAGAGTTCCCCACCACACGCACGGCAGGTGTACACGCCCTCGGCGGTGGTCCCGACGTACTCTCCCGACCATGGAGGCTCCGTGCCGGCCTCGCGCAGGACCGCGAACTCCCTGGGGTCGAGACGCGCACGCCATTCCTCGTCGCTGTGCCCCACGGGGTAGGGGGCTCCGTCGGGTCGGTGTGGCTCTACAGTCGGCATGCCGCCAGGGTAGGCGGATCTCCGAGCCGGGGCGACCGGGAGGGAAGGGAAGCGCACGATGAGTGACATGCTCGATATTCGCGGGGCCTGGCTGAGCTCTGACGAGCTCGAGCAGGCGCGTGAGCGACTGCCCATCGTGTACGTCGAAGCCGTCCCCGTGCGCGTGGACCCGCTGGGATCCATCACCGCCATCGGACTGCTCCTGCGAGCCATGCCGGACGGCTCGATCAGTCGTGCGCTCGTGTCAGGTCGAGTCCTCTACGGAGAGCGACTGCGCGAGGCCCTGCTGAGGCACATCGAGAAGGACCTCGGTCCGGTCGCACTGCCGCGGTTGCCGCTTGACCCCGCGCCCTTCACCGTGGCTGAGTACTTTCCGGATCCGTCGGTGACGGGCTACCACGATCCACGCCAGCACGCCGTCAGCCTGGCCTACGTCGTCCCCTGCGATGGCGATTGCGCGCCAAGCCAGGACGCACTCGATCTCACGTGGATCGCTCCGCAGGAGGCTGCGTCGGAGTCCTTCCAGGCGGAGATGACCGGCGGACAGGGCCGACTCGTGCGTCTCGCCCTGGCGTACGCGGGCCAGCTCGACTAGATCTCAGGCCTGGAACTCGGGCGCCCGCCCCGCGCCCTTGGCGATGAGGGCTTCGGTGAGGTCAGGCCCACGGAAGGACTCGCGCATGAGGGCCAGGCTCTCGGCCGTGCTCGTGACGAGATCGGACGAGGCCGCGTGATCGAGTTGGCGCTTGATCGCTCGGAGCGACCCGGGGGAGCAATGCCTCGCCACGTCGTGCGCCCAGTCGAGTGCCGCCGCAAGCACGTCCGCATGTACGCCGTGCACCAAACCGAGGCGCGCTGCCTCATCGGCGTCGATCGCGCGTCCGCTGAGCAGGATCTCCGCTGCGCGCTGCCGGCCGACCATGCGCGGTAGGAGCCAGGCAACTCCATATTCGGCGACGAGGCCGAGTCGCGAGAAGGCGGAGATGAATGTGGCATCCGGCGATGCGAAGCAGACGTCACCCGTCAAGGCGATGACGAAACCAAGCCCGGCGGCTGGTCCGTTGACGGCCATGACAACGGGAATGCCCACTTGCAATGCCGTGGTGGGCAGGTCATTCCCCTCGGTCCGGGCGACGAATCCGTCGAGCGCCTCGGGGCCCTGGGCCAGCACGCTCAGGTCGGCGCCCGAGCAGAAACCACGCCCTGAGCCCGTGACGACGGCGACACGGACACCCGGATCGTCGTCCGCGGCACGCAGCGCTGCGGCGTAGGCACGGCCCATATCCGGGGTCAGGGCATTGAGCCGATCGGGTCGGTGCAGCGTGATGATGGCCACGTGGTCGACGACCTCCACGAGGACCGTCTCCGCAGAAGCCGGTGCGGGCATCAGGAACGTCCCGCGGCGGCGATCGCATCCATGGCGTCCGCGACAGTGAGCGACCAAGCGGGGTCCGGCAGCCAGGCGTCTTCGCCGCGGATGGTCGCGGATACCTGCTCCACCATGTGGCGATACGGGTCGACGGGAGCGAAGTGCTCTACGCGTTCGCCATCGCGATCGCGCACGCGCAAGGCGCTCGGCTGGAGCCAGGACGTGTAGGCATCGCTACCGGTGAACTCCAGGACGCCGTGTGTTCCCTCCACGGTGAGGCTCTCGAAGCCGGTCTCGATGAAGCTGGCCCGGATGTCCACGGGGATGCCGTCCAAGGTGAACGCCGCCTGCGTCGTGAGGTCGACTCCCGTGGGTCCAAGCACCCTGTCGACATGGCCCACCACGATCTGCGCGGGTCCGATGGCCCACGCTGCGCCCGTGAGCGGGTAGCAGCCGACGTCCAGCAGCGCGCCCCCGCCCCGATCGGCGTCGAGCCTGTAGTTGCCCTCGTCGACGCCGTCGAAAACGAACGCCCCCGTAACCCGGGTGATGGATCCAATGGCGTCGCTGGCCAGCAGGGCAGCGGCCCGCGCCGTGCGGGGGTGCCACAGATTCCACGTGGCCTCCACGAGGAGCCCTCCGGTTTCGTCGGCGACGGCGCGCATCTGCCGAGCCTCGTCCGCGTTGCGTCCGAGCGGCTTCTCGCACAGGACCGCCTTGCCTGCGCGGAGTGCCTCGATGGCCCAGGGGAGGTGCCCATCATTGGATAGTGCGATGTAGACGGCATCGATGTCGGGGTCGGAGACGACCACGGAATAGTCGCAGGCGGTAGCCCGCCGGGGCGTGAGGGCGGCCGCACGACGCTCCTCCCGTGATCCCACGACATCCAGCGAAGCGCCGTTGGCACTATGCAGCGCCGGTGCGATGGCGCGCCGTGAGATCCACCCTGCCCCGAGCAGCCCCCAGCGGGTGGCGGTCATGACGGCTTCACCGGGATCCCTCCGAGACTGGCTGACTCCTCTGCGGCCTGCAGCATGGCGATGACGCGGCGTGACTGGAATCCCTGGACCCGCGGATCGACCCCGTAGTGAAGTCTCAACGACAGGTCGGCGTGAAAGGGGTGCGCATCCCCGGCCGGGTAGGCCAGCGTGGTGACGCTTCCATCGGCCGAATGCAGCCGGAGCGTCGGCGGCGCGTCGGCGGGGGCAAGGACATCCTCGTCGAGGGTGCCGATCGCGTTACGCGTGACCACGGACTTCACACGCCACTCCGACGTGAGCGCTCCCCGGGTCCCAAGGATGTACCACCTGGGCTTGAGTGCGGCCGCGAGATCGGAGAAGACGAATGTCGCCTCGCGACCACCATCGAAGTGCAGGCTCATCCGCGCATGGTCAGCGTTGGTCACGTCATGCCATACCCGCTTGTGGTTCACAGCCGTGACGTATTCGACCTCCCCGTCGATGAGATCGAGGATCTGGTCGACGATG